>JBAVMZ010000372.1:0-3207 GCA_049690595.1 Occallatibacter sp.
GCCTTGAGAGGGCAGGACCTCACGGTTGCGAAAAGCCTCGACAAATGGCACGACAAATGCACCACGGCACGACTTCGAACGCTGCCGAAAAACCCGACATCGGCACGACAAATGCACCACGGCACGACTTCAATCGCTGCCGAAAAACCCGACATCGACACGACAAATGTGAAAGGGCACGACTTCAGTCGTGCCGCAAGACGCTGATAATAAAGCGATGGGCTTTAGCCCCTGAGGGCTGTTTTTCGGCAATTTGGACTCTCGCCACAGTCCCCCCGGTGTCTCCGACTCTCCTCGGATGAAGCTGTAGCGCTGGCCTCCCGGCCGGCTGTAGCGTGGACCTCCCGGTCCACGCTTGTTTCTGATTAGGCTGCTGAGGAACCTCTCGCAACTTGGACTTTTGCCACCGCTTGTTGACAATCCCCCCCCAGCGGAATAACTTGGTCCGGTTTGGCTCATGCTCCCCCAACGCGCAGGCTATGGAAGGGGATCGTCATTCAGAAGGGCGGATCCGCGAGGCACTCGCATCGATCGGCCCGATCTCGCTCTGGCGCGTGCGCCCCCCCACCGCACGCCGTTTTCACCTCGGACCTTCTCCCGCAAGAGCTCTCCGCGCAGCACTGTCCATTGGGCTTTGCCGCGAAGGCAGAGCCGGCGCGGCCCGGCAAAACCGGTGCAATGTGCTCTCTCCTGGAAGCGGTCGATTCGGACCTTTCCCTACCAAAATCGGATTCATGTTCGGGCAGCGTCTCTGCGGACCCTTCGGGGTCGCGGGGAACGGCTGCGGAAAAGAGGTTTCGATGAAAACGCATTTCCTTCGTCGGGGAATGGCAACGAAGTTGGTGGGTCTTTTCGTTGTAGTCCTGTTGGGAGCGGGCTGCCTGGCGGCCGCCGCGCAGAACGATAAGAACAAGCAGCAGCCTGCCAAACCCGCCCCAGCCGCGCCCGCACCGCATCCGGCGCCGCAGGCTTCCCCCCATCCGGCGCCTCAGTCCGCGCCACACTCGAATCCCCAGCCTTCGCGACCAACTCCGCAGCCCCAGCCCGCTCACCCAGCCCCGCAGCCGCAGCCCTTCCACCCGGCTCCACAGCAGCAACCAGCTCACCCGAGTCCGCAGCCCCAGCCCGCGCATCCGGTTCAGCCATCGCAGCAGGTGCAGCCTTTCCATCCCGCTCCCGGCCCAACCCCCGCGCACCCAAACCAGCCGGCGCAGCCGATACAGGGCCAGGGCGGGCACAACGGACCGGGATCTCACCCGGCTGGCCCGGGAGCCCCAGGCAGCATGCCTGCTCACAATCCGGTGATCCACACGCTTCCATCGAAGGGTAGCCACGAGATAACCACCCACGGCGGCGACGCGGTGCGGTACCGTCCCAACGGCAAGGTGAGCGATCTGCACGATACCCGGCGCGGTATGGACATTCACCGCGGCCTGAACGGCAGCCAGCGCATAGTTGTCGAGCATCCCGACCACAGCCGCATCGTCGTTGAAAGAGGCCACCCCGGCTTCGTCGGGCGCCAGTTTGGCTACCGCGGAGAGCACTTCGAGCGCCGCACGTATGTCTACGAAGGCCGCAGCTACGAGCACTATTACCACGAGTACCGCTACCGCGGGGTGGACATGCACGTCTACGCCCCGGACCGGTACTACCACCGCGAATACTACGGCTGGGCCTACAACCCGTGGCAGCGCCCGGTTTACTACCACTGGGGCTGGGAGCGTCGCCCCTGGTACGATCGTTTCGGCTTCTTCTTCTCGCCCTATCCTTCGTACCCCTCTGCATCGTACTGGCTCACCGATTACATGCTCGCGGCTGACATGCAGGCCGCCTACGCCGCGCAGCAACAGGCCGGGGTAACCATGGGAGATCCCTCCGCGGGCGCGGCGCCGCTTTCGCCGGAGGTAAAGCAGCAGATCTCGGACGAGGTCAGGAGCCAGCTTGCCGTCGAGAGCCAGGAAGCGCAGCAGAATGCCCAGCAGCAATCCGCCGATCCTGGCGCCAGCGGCATTGGGCGCATGTTTGACGATGCGGCGCAGGGCCATTCGCACGTGCTGGTGGTGGGCACTCCGCTGGACGTGGTCGACGGTTCCGGGATGGAGTGCGCATTGTCGGACGGCGATGTCCTGCTGCTCCGGAGCGCTCCCCCGCCCGATTCCCCGACGGCAACCCTGTACGTCCTGGCCAGCAAGGGAGGCACGGAGTGTCCCAAGTCCGACGCTGTTTCCGTTCGCCTGGAGGACATCCAGGAGATGCAGAACCAGATGCGGGCCATGATCGACCAGGGCCTGGGCGAGATGCAGAAGGGCCAGGGCGGCCTGCCCCCCGCCCCTGCCGCGGCGGTGCAGGCAACGCCTGCCGTCTACACCACCGTTACGCTCCCGCCCGAGGCGAATGCCTCGGCCGAGCTGCAGCAGCAGGCACAGCAGGCACAGCAGGCCGAGACCGACGTGACCTCGACCGTGGGCCAGGAGGCCGGCGGTCAGGCCGCGACGCCGACCGTCGTCGCCGGCCAAACCATAGCCGAAGTGGAGGCCATTCTGGGCCAGCCCAGGGATAAGGCGCTGCTGGGGTCCAAGGTGGTCTACAACTACAACGGAATGAAGGTGATCTTTATCAACGGACGAGTCACCGACGTCCAGTGAGGACGGAGACCAGCCGGGCCGGGAGCCAATCGCCCGGCCCCCTCTCTCATCTGTTCGCCGTGCCTGCGGCCACCCCGGCGGCTCACTCCACCCTGCATCCAATTCGCCTTTCCTGGCGCACACTGGATCTGAAGACTCCGGGGGGAAAGGCCCGCTCCGCGGCAGCGCGGAGCCGCCCTGGAAGGGTTCATCTAGCCCCCCCCTCCTCCGCTGTCTAACTGTCGAACTGTCAAACTGTCCGGCTCTATGGCAGTACGCCCAAAGCCCGCTTGCCCCGCAACCTGATCGCGAGGAAGTGAAAGAAATCAAAAGGGTTATTTCATCCCATTTGCACGCCCACCAAAAGGGTAGCGCCGGTCTCCAGACCGGCTGTGGCGCGGGTCTCCAGACCCGCGCATCCAGCCCCCCGCACGAGCCCGATGGCCGTCCTCTTCATCGGGAGCAGCCCGACTCGCTTCGCGTTACGGCTGAAATGAACGAGCCGCGCCTGCACCCGCCCCAGAGCCGCCGCTTCAAACGCCCTGGAGGGGCGGCGCGAGAATAGCCCAGGGCAACCCCGAGC
>JBAVMZ010000373.1:0-1616 GCA_049690595.1 Occallatibacter sp.
CCCAGGTCCCGCTTCCGGGACCTGGGAAAGCACGGACCGACCCCGCCTCGATCGCAACTGACCCCTGAGCATCTTGCAAAACTGCCTGCTGGCATTAGATTGTGTCAGGGCACGACTTTAGTTGTGCCGCAGGTGGCCAATCCAGATTCCGGCTTTAGCCGCTGCGGAATTGCAAATCGCTGAAAAACAAAAAAAAACGCAGAGGCTAAAGCCCAACGTGTCTTTGTTGCTCCTTCGGCACGACTAAAGTCGTGCCCTGACACATTTTTCGTGCCGTGCCTCGAGTTTTTCACCAGTCTGTAAAGACGTGCCCTGACACATCTCGCAGTCTCAATGAAGTTTTGCAAGAGGCTCCCCTGATCCCTGTTCCCTGTTCCCTGTTCCTTGTTCCTTGTTCCCTGTTCCCTGACCCCTGACCACTGCCTTCCCAGGTTCCCCCGCCCCATTTCCCTCGGCCGCAGCGCCGCACAGCACAGATAATGGAGACTGCTCTGGTCCGCATTCTCCCCGCTCCCCGCGTCGCGCGCGAGCACGCTTTCGTGCGGCCTGGCGAGTAAAAAGCGCCCCGCCATGAATCCGATTCGTTTTGTAGCACTCTCGCCGACCCGCAGCCGTGCCCTGAATGTCTTTCTCGGGGTCGTGGTTTCGCTCGTGGCCCTCCTGCTCCTGCTCGCCCTGGCCACCTATCACCCCACAGACCCATCGCTGAACACCGCCGCCGACGCCGCCGCGCCCCACGCCGCCCGCAACTGGGTCGGTCTCTTCGGCGCCACGCTCAGTGACCTGCTGTTGCAGGCCCTGGGCGTCTCCGCCTTCCTCATTCCGCTCTGGCTGGCCGGGCTCGGCTGGTCGTGGATGCGCTCGCGCTCCGGCGGCTCGGCGCTGGTCCGGTGGCTCGGCAGCCTGCTGGCCCTGGCCTTTGTGCCCACCATCCTGGCCCTCAGCCCGCGCCACTTTCTCTGGCTCCACGCGCTACCCGCCGAAGGCGTCACCGGCCGCCTGCTCTCCGCCCTGCTCGTCCAGTACCTCAATCTCCAGGGCGCCTGGATCGTCTCCGGCGTGCTCGCCGCCGCCGGCCTCTACTTCGCCTCCGCCCTCAGCGTCCGCGCCATCTGGGAGGGAATCGAGGACCGCCGCTTCCAGCTCGCAGGCTGGCGCGACCGCTGGCGCGACTGGCGCGAACAGCGCGCTGAACTCAAAGCCGAGCGCGAAGCAGAACGCCGGGCCGCCCGCGCCGCCCAGCGCCAGGCCCGGCACAGTGAAACCCACGCCGGCGGGAACCCCAGCCTGCCTTTCATCCCCGGAACCGTTCCCCCCGACGCCGACGCAGATCCGAAACCGGAGCCGGAGCCCGAGCCGGAGCCGCCCTATGAGTCCCTCGGCCAGCGCCCCAGCCGCCTGGCCAGCCTCTTCGGCCGCCGACGCGCGCCCGCGCCCGAGCCCGACCCCATCGAGGAGATCCCCGCATTCCAGCGAGTGCCGCTGCCCGCTGCGGAAGAGGCTCCAGACCAACCCGCCGAGCCGCCTCGCCGCAGCCTCTGGGAACGCGGACCAGCCGCCGACGCACCTGAACCAGTGGCCGCGCCAGAGCCCGCCTTCGCCTCTGCCCCCAGCGC
>JBAVMZ010000374.1:0-4022 GCA_049690595.1 Occallatibacter sp.
CCGTCGAACCCGGCCCCGATGCCAATCCCGTCCCCCGCCTCCGCATCGAGCGCGACGGAGAGCCGGTCCTCGTCGTCCCCATCGTCTCCGGCCTGGCCGCGCCCGCCCGCGAAGAGCACCTCTCCGCCATCGAGTACGCCCTCCGCCACCCCAATCCCACAACGTGGGAACTCGAAGCTACCGCCCAGTCCGACCTCTGGCAACACCGCCGCTTCCTCTGGCGATTCCTCCCCGACCGCATCGAGTTCCAGCACTTCGCCTCGGGCCACGGCCCCCTCGGCCGCTGCTACTTCCTCTCGAACGGCGTCAGCCACGGCTGGGACTCCGGCTCGACCGGCGGCCGCCAGTGGGACACCACCCTCTACGCCGACCGCTACTTCTCCCCCTCGCCCAACCACGCCAACCAATTCGAGTTCTCGATCCCCATGCCGCAAATCGTCGGCTTCAACATCGGCCGCCAGCCCAGCTCCGACTCGGACTTCCGCCCCGAGCGCATGGACGGCCTCTTCCAGCCTCCGCCGCTCTTCCTCGCCTTCCACATGAACCGCACCTGGACCGGCATCGGCATCGGCGCCGAGCCCGGCAACTACCAGTTCCCCGCCTTCGAGTACACTGGCGCCCGCTACGCCGGAGCCAGCTTCTACGTCGATTACATGGGCTACAAATCCGTGGACGGCGAATTCGCCTCGCCCGCCTTGGCCCTCACATTCGCCTACGACCCCCTCGATGCCCTCGCCGCCTACACCGCTTGGCTCGACCAGCGCGGCTTCTCCACCCCCTCCGCCGCTGTCGACGCCCTCTGGCACCACCTGCCCATCTTCTGCGGTTGGGCCGAGCAGACCTCGGAGACCGCGCCCCTGGGTCTGCCCGCCAACGCCATGGCCACCCAGGCCAACTACGAGAAGTGGATCGCCACTCTCGACGCGCGCGGCATCCCCTTCGGCACCGTCGTCATCGACGACAAGTGGCAGAGGAACTACGGCGCCTTCGAAGTCGACGAGCGGAAGTGGCCCGATCTGAAAGGCTTCATCGCCGCCCAGCACGCCCGCGGCCGCCACGTCCTGCTCTGGGTCCCCGTCGCCCAGACCGACGGCCTCCCCGACGAGCTCTGCGTCCACGCCCAGGGCAAATGCGTCACCGCCGACGTGGGCAGCCCCGCCTACGAAGCCTACCTGCGCCCCCGCATCCGCCACCTTGTCCAGGACATCGGCGTCGACGGCTTCAAGGAAGACTGGGTCGGCGCGCCCGCCGCGCCCGGCCTGCCCCTCACCGGCCCCTACGCCGGCATCGAGTGGGTCCGCCGCTTCCAGTGGATCCTCTTCAGCGAGACCCACAAGGCTCGCCCCGACGCCCTGGTCGAAACCCAGACCCCCAACGCCCTCTTCCGCGAGTCCAGTGACGTCATCCGTCTCAACGACATCTGGTACGGCACCCGCAATGTGCCCGACGTCCTGCGCCTCCGCGCCCGCATCGCTCACATCGCCGGCTGGAAGCTCGTCGACACCGACAACGCCTCCTCCACCACCCTGCGCGACTGGTGGAGCTATATGCAGGCCCAACCCTCCATCGGCGTCCCAGCCCTCTACTTCACCGGCCGCACCGAATCCACCCTCGAAAGCCCCACGCCCGAGCAATGGAAGCAGCTCGCCAGCCTCTGGCGCGACTACATCGACCAGGTCAGGGCAAGGTACGGAGGGGGACAGTGAAAAGTAGTCGGTGGTCAGTAGTCAGTTGTCAGCCACGGCCCCAAACGAGCCCTCATTAAACCAGCCCTAATAGCCGGTGCCCCATCCTTCGAGCGTGTATTTGCTCGGAGGGCGGGAAAGTACGAACCCACCTGTTCCCTGTTCCCTGTTCCCTGCCCCTGTCACTTCCCCTTCTCCGCCGGCGTCTCCGCCTCGTCCCCCGCATCTTCCACCAGCACCGCCGACCCCGGCACAATCTCGTAGCTCACCGCATCGCGCCCCGCCGGATGGAAGGTCACCCGCAGCGGCTCGCGCTGCCACTCCGCCACCCCGCAGACCGAACCAGGATTGCTCTCCGCGTCGAAGCCCGTGATCTTCCTGGCCAGCACCGCCTTGCGCGCCGCCACCTGCGCCACCACGGCATACAGGCTCTTGCCGCTCGCCGTCACGCCGCAATACGCGCCGTAGTCGCGGAACCACGCCACCTGGCTCACGCCGGGGTCGTAATCCGGCAGCTTCAGCGCCACGGTCCGCCCGGTCACGCGGTCCACCAGCAGCCAGGGACCTCGCTGCCACACCCAGTGCTCCTGCCGCGGCGCCTTCGCATCGGCAGTCGCATCGCCCGGCAGCGCGTCGTTCAGCTTCAGCGCCCGCCGCACCACAAAGCTCCGGTCGGTCACATCGTGCGCCTCGCCGGTTGTCCACTCCTTCAGCGCCCCATCCACGATCAGGGCGCGAATCTGCAACTCCTTCTCGTCGACCCGCGCCCCCGCCGGGTCGCCGGCCTTCGAGTAATGCACCCGCCGCGCCGCCCCCAGCACCACCACGTGCGCCTTCCGCGGCGCACACCATCCCGCCGGCAGCGCCAGCGCACTCAGAATCAGAACTGAAAGGAAGGAACTCCTGCGCATGACCTGAAACTCCCCTCAGGCACTCGGCAGGTCTGGGAAGAAAACCGGGAAGCAACTGCAGGTACAACAGGAACAAGCCGCCGTCCGCGGCCGATTTCCATCTGCGGAAAGCATACCGCAACCGCACAAAGAGGGAACGAAAATCCTCGCGTCAGGCACCCGAATGTGCCAGGGCACGACTTCACGCGCTGCGGAAAAACTTAACTCAAGGGCAACAAGCGTCAGGGCGCGCCTGCACAGGCCGCGAAAAAAACCGGGAAACGGCACGAAAATGTGTCAGGGGACAACTGCGGAGACTGCGGAAAAACCCGGCAAACGGCTCCAGAAATGTGTCAGGCAAAACTTCACAGGCTGCGGAAGAACCCGGCAAATGGCACGAGAAATGTGTCAGGCAAAACTTCACAGGCCGCGGAAGAACCCGGCAAATGGCACGAGAAATGTGTCAGGGCACGACTTCAGTCGTGCCGATAAAGCCAATAGAATCAATTGGGCTTTAGCCCCTGCGGGATGATTCTCGGACTTTCGCCGTCCCTTCGGACTTTTTCCGCAGCCTCTTCAACCGTGCCGCAAGACGCCGGGTGCCCCATCCTCCGCGTCCTTTGCGAAGGGTGGGAAACCACGAACCTCATCCGGCAATCGAGCCCTCTTCCTAGTCCCTCGGTCCCTCAGTCCCTCAGTCCCTGACATCCCTCCACCGCCCGCGCCACCCTGAACGCGATCGACTCCCGCAAATGCCCAGCCAGCACCTGCATCCCCACCGGCAACCCCGCCGCGGTCCGGCCGCAGGGCACGGTCACGCCGCAAATCCCAGCGAGCGAAGCGGTGACCGTATAGATATCGGCCAGGTACATCGAGAGCGGATCGCCCATCTTCTCGCCCAGCTTGAAGGCCGGCATCGGCGCCGTCGGCGTCACAATCGCGTCCACCTCCGCAAAGGCCCGCAGAAACTCCTCGGCCAGCAGACGCCTCACCTGTTGCGCCTTCTTGTAGTACGCGTCGTAATACCCGGCCGAAAGCGCGTAGGTGCCCAGCAGAATGCGCCGCTTCACCTCCGCGCCGAAGCCCTCGTCGCGCGAGTGCCGGTACATCGCCGCCAGATTCTCGCTCGCCTTCGAGCGGTAGCCATAGCGCACCCCGTCGAAGCGCGCCAGGTTGGCGCTCGCCTCCGCCGTGGCGATCAGGTAGTAGACCGGAATCGCGTACTTGGTCAGCGGCAGCGAGACCGGCTTCACCTGGCAGCCGGCCGCCTCGAGCGCGGCAATCCCCTTCTCGATCTGGGCCCGCACCTCCGCGTCCAGCCCCTCGCCAAAGTACTCCGCCGGCACGCCGATGCGCAGCCCCTCCGCCGGCCGGTCGCTCGCCGCCGCGTAGTCCTCCTCCGGCGCCGCCGTCGAGGTCGCGTCGCGCTCATCGTGCCCGGCCAGCA
>JBAVMZ010000375.1:0-4951 GCA_049690595.1 Occallatibacter sp.
TCAGCCTGCATCCAATTCCCCTCTCATCGCTCACAATGGAGTGGAAGGCTCCTGCGGCAGCGCGGAGCGGCCCCGGAGGGGTCGATTCTGACGGACCCCTCCCCCCACCCCGCACAGTAAGGCAGTAAGACAGTTAGACAGTAAGACAGTTAGACAGTAAGACAGTGCGCCCCCAAACCTCGCAGTCAGCCAGATGGGGCGCAAGTAGAAGAAAACAAAGGCCCGTCCTCGGAATTTACTGAACCGCCGGGGACCGACCCTCCCCCCCCGGTGGCACTGTCTTCCTGTGATTCACAGTCAACTCGAATCTAAGTATCATGGAATCAATCGAGTACGACTTGTTGCTGTTAACTTGTCCGTTAACAGAAAACCCGGTTTTCGCGAAAAAAGACCCCTATTTTGACCGAAAACCCGCCCTGTTTTGCCCGAATTGCTCGCGCCGGAACCTGCTCGCTTGTGAGGAATGCGGTCTACAGCGAAACCAGAGTGGCTGTATCCCGAAGGCAAGGCCCTCAAGTCGACGAGACCAATAGGGAGCGGCGACCCTGCACAAAGCTCAATAGGCCACACCAACTCTGGTTTCGCTCTAATACGGCCCCCGGCTGACTTCTCGCTCCGGCTCATCCCCCTTGCCCTTTCAGGAATAGCGCGAGGCCTGCCCAGGTAAGAACGCACTCCTTCGCTGCACGACCGCCGGATCTACGCCGCTTCCCCTTGGTCACGAGAGCTTCGCGGTCACGTGCCCACTCGCCCTGGCCGGCCGCGCCTTCTATCCGGTTCTTGTTCATCGGCCCGCGGCTTCGCTCCACGCTTCCTCCCCACACTCGGTCACCCTCATGCAGTTGCGCTTCACTTCACTCGCTGTGACCAGCTTATGGCGGGACTCAAACCCGCAAGAGTGCGCCCATGCTGGGCGCACATGTGAAAAGGGCGCCTCCCGAAGGAAGCGCCCTTTGAGAACGGGACAGTCGAACGATTACCGCGCCATGATCTCCGCCAGTTGCAGGAACCAGGGATCGAGGGGCTTTTTGCCCACCACCACCTCATCCAGCGGCGTGGTGCACAGGTCGCCTTTATGCACGCCGACGAGGACGCCCTGGTTGCCGCCGATCAGTTGCGCGGCGGCCTCCGATCCCAGCCGGGTTCCCAGCAGGCGGTCGAAGCAGGTCGGTGGCGCGCCCCGCTGGATGTAGCCCAGCACCGAGGCGCGGAACTCGTAGCCGCGCAGCAGGCCGTGCTCGTGGAAGTACTGGCAAAGGCCCTCGGCGTTGTACTTGGAGCCCTCGGCCACCACCACGATGGCGTGCGGCTTGCCGCGCTCGTAGCCGTCCTGGATGCGCTCGGCCAGTTGCTCGGGGATCACCTCGACTTCGGGGATGACGATGGCCTCGGCGCCGCCGGCCAGACCCGCCATCAGCGCCAGATACCCGCACTTGCGGCCCATCACTTCCACCAGAAGCACGCGGTTATGGCTGCTGGCGGTCACCTTCAGGTTGTCGATGGCGTTGAGCGACACGTTGAGCGCGGTGTCGACGCCGATGGTGATGTCCGAGCCGTAGAGGTCGTTATCGATAGTAGAAGAAACGCCGACGACCGGAAAGCCCATCGAGTGCAGCGCGTGCGCGCCGGTCTGCGAGCCGTTGCCGCCGATGACGATCAGCCCTTCGATGCCCTGGCCCTTCATGCGGCGGATGGCCAGCTCGCGGCCTTCCTCGGTCTGGAACTCCGGGCAACGCGCCGAACCCAGCACCGTGCCGCCGCGCTGGATGATGCCGCCCACGTCGCGCGCGCCCAGACGCTTGAAGTTGCCTTCTATAAGACCGGAGTATCCCTGGTAAACGCCCCACATGTTGACTCCCTGGGACAGGCCGGTCCGCACCGCCGCGCGGATCGCCGCGTTCATGCCGGGCGCATCGCCACCGCTGGTCAATACAGCCACATTCTTCATCGATTTCCCCTCCTCGGCGCAAGAATTCAGGATTGCAGATTACCCTCGAGAGAAGCGGTGATTCCGGTCACCTGCCGGCGGGCTGGATCTCGCAGCCCTCGCAGCCCGGTACTTAAACCTTCACCCGCTGGCTTGGCCACTCGGCCCGGCGGCGCTCCCGGAAGGCCTGGACGCCTTCCTTGAAGTCCTCCGTGGCGCGCTGCGAGGCGTTGGCCTGGATGGCGTCCTCGATCTCCTCGTCGAGGCGGTGGCGGGCGTGGCGGGCGAGCAGCCGCTTCACGCTCTGCATGGCCTGCGGGCTGTTCAGCAGCAGCGTCTGGGCCAGCGCCTGGGCGGCGGGCAGCAGCTCCTCGGCGGCCACGATCTCGGTCACCAGCCCGTACTCGAGCGCCTCCTGCGCCTTCAGCAGCCGTCCGGTCAGCACCATCTCGCGCGTGCGCTTCTCGCCGATCTGGCGCATGAGGAAGGAGATTTCGATGGCGGGCACGTAGCCCACACGCACCTCGTTGAGGCCGAACTTGGCCTCGGGTGCGGCCAGGGTGAAGTCGGGGATGGTGGCCAGGCTCATGCCACCGGCGATGGCCGGCCCGTTGACCGCCGCAATCAGCGGCTTGGGAAACTCAAAGAGAGCGCGCAGGACGCCGGCCATGTTCTCCGAGTCGCGCCGGTGCTCCACCGGCGTGTGCGCGCGCATGGTCTCCAGGTTCTCCACGTCGAGGCCCGCGCAGAAGGCCGGTCCCGCGCCGGTGAGGATGACCACGCCGCAATCGCAGGTCTCGGCCTCGCGCACCGCCTGGGTCAGTTCCTCGATGAGCAGCGGACAAAGCGCGTTGCGCTTGTCCGGGCGGTTCATCGTGATGGTCTTGACGCCGTTGGCCGAGTGGGTGAGCACGTGCTTGAAGCGAGTCATGGCGAGCTCCCTGGGCGCCGCCGGGCAGCGCGACGCCATCGAACAGCGCTATCGTAGCGCAGGGCCGCTGTGGATTGCCCGTGATTTGGGTCACCGGGGGGGAGAGGCCCCGGATTCCCGATCGTCTACTTGGGCAGGTTGCCGCCGACGAGCCAGAGCACAATCACGCAGACGGCGTGCAGGGAGAGGATCTGGCCCACGGCAGCCGTCAGCTTTCCGCCGCGGCTGAGGGTGAATCCCGTCAGCAAGCCTTCCAGCGGAAACTGAAGATAGAGCATCAGTTGCGGCAGGGTGCGGGTCAGCTCGTCGCTCAGTCCGATCTCGTGCAGGCCGGCCACCCGGACGAAGGGGAAGACGATCCACATGCCCCACGGCTCGTAGGCGGCCAACTGCTGCTGGAGCCAGGGAGCCATCAGAGCCAGGGCCACGCCCACAGATACCGGGAGCCAGAAGAGCAGAGGGGAGGAAGAGGATTTGCGGGCGCGCTCCTGGCGGGGCTCAGTCGCGGGAGCAAACTGCGGACGCGCCTTTCGCGTGCGGTCCTTGAGGACGGGCATGGTTCCGTGAATATCGGACAAAAAGCCTCCGGGGAATCGAGCCAGCAATGGCCCCATCGTCCCACGCGGCGGCGGGGGCGACAACACAACTTTTGTGGCAGACAATTGACCAGGAGGGACGCCGAAACCGGAAGGCGGAGACGCGCGGTCGCTCGCTCTCCGGCCGGCGCGCGCCGCTCTCTACAGCCCCAGTTCCCCCGCCCGCCGCTGCATCGCCTGGATGCAGAAGGCGATGTGGGCATCGAGATCCACTCCCAGTTCGGCCGCGCCCTGCACGATGTCCGCGCGGTTCACAGCGCGGGCAAAGGCCTTGTCCTTCATCTTCCTGCGCACGCCGGCCGGCTCGACCTCGGCAATCGACTTCGAGGGCTTGACCAGGGCGCAGGCGGTGAGGAAGCCGGCCAACTCGTCGCAGGCAAAGAGCGCCCGGGCCAGGTGCGACTCGCGCGGGGTGCCCGAGTACTCGGCGTGGCCCAGGATGGCGATGCGCAGCGGCTTCGGCCAGCCCAGCCGCTCCAGCTCGCGGACGCCCACAAACGGGTGCTCCTCGCGCGTGGGGTGGCGCTCGTAGTCGAAGTCGTGCAGCAGGGCGGTGGTCGAGTAGAGCTCGACAAGCGCCGCACGCTCCTGGCCGGAGAGGCCCAGCCGGTCGGCCTCGGCTTCGCCCATCGCCGTCACGCAGGCCTCCACCGCCAGCGCGTGCTTGCGCAGGCTGTCGCTCTGGGTCCAGGCGGTGAGCAGCGACCAGGCCTGCTCGCGGCCGTAGCGGTGGTCCGGTTGCTGGCTTTCGGCGGCTTCATTCATTTTTTTGGCGCCTCCTGTTGCTGCTTATGGTTCGCGTGGTTTCGGGTTTGCCGGGGGTTTGATGCGTGAAATTTCTGGTCCGACCCGGTTTGTCTCCGATTTCTCTCTTGACAATTATGGTTCAACCCCACGAAAGTAGCATAGTACCCGGCGTGGAGACACGCCCGGAGGCCCTGCTCTGGCGCTCCGCGGACAACCGATGGCAACCACTCTAGCAGGCGTGGAAGATCGTGAAGTCGTGCGTTGCACCCATTGTGAATGCAGGCTGGTCCAGTTTCGCCCCGCCAACAATCTCTGCCGCCGCTGCCGCCGGCCTCTCTATGCCGACGAGCCGGCGCGTCCCGGCCCGGTCGCGGTGGACCGGCCGGTCGAGCCCACGGCTGAGGCAGGATTGCAGGTGGCCGCGCAGGTGAAAGAGATCCGGCGTGCCCGGCATCTGAGCCAGCGGCAGTTGGCCAGCCGGATGCAGGTGCCCCGCACTTACATCTCCAAGATCGAAAACGGCAAGGCCATCCCCACGCTGGGCTCGCTGGAGCGGCTGGCGGCGGCGCTCTGCGTCGACATCAGCCAGATCGTCCGCGATGCGCGCAGCCGGCGCGAGGAAGAGGTGGCCACGATCCTGGGCGACAGCTTCCTGGCCGAGATTGCCGCGCTGCTGCCGCGTCTGGATCCGCTGCACCGCTCGCTGGTGGCAGGTGCCGCGCGCGACATGGCGTTGGGGCACCGCCGCAC
>JBAVMZ010000376.1:0-2271 GCA_049690595.1 Occallatibacter sp.
TGCTGGCCGGGACAGGCCTGGCCACGCGCGCGCTGGCGCTCCAGGCGCTGCCGGACCGGGCGGCCACGCTGGCCGGCTCGGCGGCGCTCTTCTCCGGCTACGCGCTTTTTACCGCCTACGAGCGCTCGGCCTTCGGCGAGATGGCTGGCGGAGTGCTGCTGCCGCTGCTGCTTCTGCTGGTGCTGCGCGATGGCAATCCCGGCGCGACCGTTTTTCGCCGCGCTCTGGACGGCTCGGCTGCCTGGCTGGCGCTGGTGGTGGCCGCCGCGTGGCTCTCGAATGCGCCGGCGGGCGTGATGGCCTGCTATCTGCTGGCCGCGGTTGCGCTGGCCCTTGCCGTGCTGCGCCGCAGTTGGGCGCCGGTGGTGCGCGCGGCGGCAGGCGCCGGGGTGGGCATGGCGCTGGCCTGCTTTTACATTGTGCCGGCCGCGGCAGAACAGCGCTGGGTGGCAATCCAGCAAGCCACCGACGACCCCGGCCTCAAGATCGAGAACAGCTGGCTGTTTGCCCGCCACTGGGCCAATCCGCTGCTGGAGCTGCACGACCGCGAGCTGCTGCGGGTCTCGCTGCTCGCGGTCTCGATGGTGGCTGTGGCGCTGGGCGGGCTGCTGGTGGCCCTGCTGCGCGGCCGCTCGCGTGACCGGATGCCGGAGCGCCGCTGGTGGCTGCCGCTGGCGCTGATCCCCGTGGCCGTGCTGCTGCTCCAGTTGCCCATCTCGCTGCCGGTGTGGAACCTCCTGCCCCGCCTGCGCTTTCTCCAGTTCCCCTGGCGCTGGCTGGCGGCCGTCGAGGCGCCGATGGGCATCTTCTTCGCGATGGCCGTGCGGTCGCTCTGGCCCGCTCGGCACGTGCTCCAGCGCGCTCTGGTCGCCGTCTGCCTGGTGGTCTTTCTGGCGGGAGCCAATGCGGCCAGCATCTTCTTCTTCCAGCTTTGCGACGAGGAGGATGCGGTGGCCGGAATGCTCGCCGCCTACCGCCAGGGCGCGGGCTTCGAGGGCGTGGACGAGTACGCGCCGCCCGGCGCCGATTCCTCGCTGCTGGCGATGGACCTTCCCGCCGCCTGCCTGACCGGCGATCCGGACGTGGTGCTGGGCCAGGGCGCCGAGGGAACCGCGCCCGCCTGGGACGCGAGCCAGGCGAGTTGCCGCGCCGTCTTTGCCTGGAAGGGCGATAACCCCGAGCACCTGCGCCTCTCGGCAACGCTGCCGGAAGCGGGCTATCTTGTCCTGCGCCTGCGGGCTTACCCGGCCTGGGCGCTGCGGGTGAATGGCCACGCGGCGACTCCGCAGACCGAGCGCGCCGACGGTCTCATCGCCGTGGCCGCGCCGCAGGGACCGGTCGAGCTTGCCGCCGACTGGACCGCGACCGACGACACGCTCGCCGGCCGCTGGCTGAGCGGGCTGGGGATTCTGCTGCTGGCCGGGCTGGCGGCGATCGAGCGCCGGCAAGGTCGAAGAGGTTTATCCTAGATTGTGATGAACGTCGATGTAAAAACGCTGATCCTCGAGGGCGCCGAACGGACGGACCGCGCGCTGGAGGAGTTGATTCCCACTGTTGAAATCGTCCCTGCTTCCATTCACGGCGCGATGCGCCACTCGGTCTTTGCCGGGGGCAAGCGGCTGCGGCCGGTGCTGGCTTACCAGGCCGCGGTGACGATCACCGGCTCGGTGCCGCCGGGTATCGAGCGGCTGGGCGCGGCTCTGGAAATGCTGCACACGTACTCGCTGATCCACGACGACCTGCCCGCGCTGGACAACGACGACCTGCGCCGCGGCAAGCCCACCTGCCACGTGGCCTTCGGCGAGGCAATAGCCATCCTGGCCGGGGATGCGCTGCAGACTCGCGCCTTTGAAGTGCTGGCGGGCCTCGACTCCCCGCCCGCGGCTACCGTGCAGATCATCGGACTGATCGCCAATGCCATCGGCACGGTCGAAGGCATGATCGGCGGCCAGGTGCTGGACCTGGAAAGCGAGCACCTCAAGCCCACGCCGGAGTTGGTCCAGGCCATACACCGCGCCAAAACCGGCGCACTGATCCGGGTCAGCGTCGTGGCTGGCGGCGTCTATGCAGGAGCGGCCTTGGAAGATGTAGCCCGTCTGACCCTATTCGGCTGCAAGGCAGGCCTGGCCTTTCAGATTATGGATGACGTTCTCGACATGACGGTCGATTCAGCGCACCTGGGCAAGACCGCGGGCAAGGATCTGGCCACTGAAAAAGCCACATGGCCGGCCGTGTTTGGTCTGGAACAGAGCCAGCGCGACGCCGCACGAT
>JBAVMZ010000377.1:0-4807 GCA_049690595.1 Occallatibacter sp.
GGCGAGCACCTGTCGATCGTCGGCTTCGGCGGCATCGTGGTGATGAACGAGGAGACGGGAGCTGCCGCCAACATCGTGGCTGAGGCGGTGGACCGCGGCATCAACTACTTCGACGTGGCGCCGAGCTACGGCAATGCGCAGGAGCGGCTGGGGCCGGCGCTGAAGCCCTACTGCAAGTCGAGCTTCCTGGCCTGCAAGACGGACGGGCGCAAGAAAGAGGACGCGCGGGCGGACCTGGAGCGCTCGCTGAAGCTGCTCGAGACCGACCACCTGGACCTCTACCAGTTCCATGCACTGACGAAGATGGCGGACCTGGATACGGTGCTGGGCCCGGGCGGCGCCATGGAGACCTTCGAGGCGGCGAAGAAGGAAGGAAAGATCCGGTTCATCGGCTTCAGCGTCCACTCGGCGGAGACGGCGGTGGCGGCGCTGGAGCGGTATCCGTTCGACACGATTCTCTTCCCGGTGAACTGGGTGCTGTTTACGCAGGCGGGCTTCGGGCCGCAGATTCTCAAAAAAGCGCAGGAGAAGCAGGTGGGTATCCTGGCGCTGAAAGGGATGGCCAAGACGGTCTGGGCGGCCGGCGAGCGCGAGCATCATCCGCAGCCGAAGTGCTGGTATCAGCCGGCGGGCTTTCCCGACGAGGCCTCGCTGGGGCTGCGCTGGACGCTCACGCAACCGGTTACCGCAGCCATTCCGCCGGGCGACGAGCGGTATTTCCGGCTGGCGATGGACGTGGCGCAAAGCTTCAAGCCGGTGACGGCGGCCGAGGAGCAGACACTGCTTGCCGGCGCGAAGGGCGTGGAGCCGATCTTCCACCTGGGGAACGACGTCTAGAGCGAAAGCGAGAGCTGGTGCGCCCTGTTCCGCCTGGTGCGGCGCCGCCGCTTCCAGTTGGTCGCGTTGACTTGAACGCCTCGGCTTTTGGGTACGGTCACTCTGGTTTTGTGTAATCCGCCCCTCGACTATCCCGGTTCTTTGGTTCCTTCCATACGGCGCTTCCTGCGTTCTTCAGGAAGCGCCGTATGGCTTTTTCGGACGATCCTCTGTCGGAGGCTCTCTTCCGCGCCCGCATCTCGCGGAGGAATCTCCCGGAAAACTGCACCCAATGAAAATGACATGGGGTTCTGTCAACAATTCTGGTGAATGGCCTGAGTTTTTTCCGGAGTATCAGTGAGACAGCCGTATAGTCTGACCAAGTAACCATCTCGTGCGCCGCTCTGGGCATCTGATTAAGCTGCTGCTTCCCCGGCAGACGAACCGTTGAAAGGTACAGGTGAACGTCAATGACGGACAGGAATTCCCTGCTCTCCGGCAAGATGTCGCACTCCCTCGCGATTTCCTTCATGGTCATCGCGATCTTCGTCAGCCTGCTCGCTGCGATACCTGCTCAGGCACAGAACGGGACCATCACCATCGTCAAGGTCGTCCCGACCCCCACCACACAGACCTTCAGCTTCTACGCCTTCGGCTCTCTCAGCGGCTGCTGCATGCCGGTCCAGATCACCGGTTCGAATGTAGCCCCCACCAATCAGCACACCTGGACCCTTCCAGCTGGAACCTACAGTTGGAAGGAAGACTTCTACAACCCCACGCCCAACCCGGGCTGGACCGTGCAGAGCATCTCCTGCCTCCCGGCCGGCAGCGCCACCGTGGATATGAGCATCAATGCCTTCACGGCGCACCTGGTGCCGGGCCAGCACATCACCTGCACCTACACCAACAAGCCCACTCAGCCGCAGACCGGCCAGATCACCATCATCAAGGCGGCCAAGCCCACCACTACCCAGGCCTTCAGTTTCTACGCCTTCGGCCCCAACAGTGGCTGCTGCACCCCAGTCCAGATTCAGGGCACGAATGTTGCCCCCACCAATCAGCACACCTGGACCCTGCCCGCGGGCACCTACAGTTGGAAGGAAGATTTCTACAACCCAACCCCGGTGCCCGGATGGACACTGAACAGCATCTCCTGCAACCCGGCCTCCAGCGTCACCGTCGATATGTCCTCCCAATCCTTCACGGCGCAACTCGTGGCCGGGCAGCACATCTACTGCACCTTCGCCGACACCCAGACACAAACCCCAAAAGGCAAGATCACCATCGTCAAGGTGGCCAAGCCGGCCACCGATCAGCAGTTCAGCTTCTACGCCTTCGGGCCCAACAGCGGCTGCTGCACCCCGGTCCAGATCCAGGGCACGGACGTTGCCCCCACCAATCAACACACCTGGGCTCTTCCTCCCGGAACCTACAGCTGGAAAGAAGACTTCTTCAACCCCGCGCCGAACCCTGGGTGGACGCTGGCAAGCATCTCCTGCACCCCGGCAGGCAGCGCCACCGTGGACATGGCGAGCCTCTCGTTTACGGCGACGCTGGCTGCCAACCAGAGCATCACCTGCACCTTTACGGACAAGAAGACAACAACCTCAGCTTGTACCGGCTTCCCGCTCACCGGCGACGTCAACATCTACAACCCCATGCAGCCCTTCGGACCGAAGAAGATCGACATCTGCTCTGGCGGCACGGTCACCTTCCACAACGTCAACTCCGGCGTGCCCTGGACCATTCAGGAGGTCAGCGGTCCGGCCGCCTTCGGACCCATCCCCCTGGCCACCAGCCCCTCCACCGGGTCCACCGGCCCGCTCAACACCGCCGGCGGTTACGAGTACAAAATCAACGGCACCAACCCCATCCTCGTTCACGGATACATCACCGTCCATCCGTGAGCGATGACTCCCACCGGGCGCCGGGCCGGCCGGCGTCCCACCAGCAGACACAGGGCGGCAGGCCGTTCAGATTCCGGCCTGCCGCCCTCAAGCTTTGTTTGCCGATCTTGCGCGGCTTACCGCGTTGCCGTCGCCGCGAACTTCTTGACCATGGCCAGCAGCAGCTTGCGGTCGCTCTCGTTCAGGTTGGAGGAGTAGCGACGGATCTGGGTGAGGAAGCGCAGCTCGTCGTCGGAGAGCTTTTGCAGATAGACCTGGCGGGAGAGCGAGTCATCGGCGAAGAACTGCGAGATGGGCAGGTCGAGGGCGTGGGCGATCTTTCGTCTGGGGAACGACGAGTAGAGCGGTTCGGAGTACCTGCGCCCTCGCTGGCTTCACGCAGGGTGGCTTTCTCGGACGATCCTCTGTCGGAGGCTCTCTTCCGCGCCCGCATCTCGCGGAGGAATCTCCCGGAAAACTGCGTCCAGTGGATAAGAAATGATGCCCTGTCAACAATTTAGGTGAATCGCCTGATATTTCCAGATTGTCAACAGAATAGACGTATACTTCGACAGGTTAGAGTCTCGTGCGCCGCTCTGGGCACTTGTTAAGCTGCCGCTTCCCCTGCAGACCAACAGTTGAAAGGCAAAGGTTAGCTCAATGGCGGACAGGAATTCCCTGCTATCCGGCAAGATGTCGCACGCCCTCGCGATTTCGTTCCTCGTTTTCGCGCTCTTCGTCAGCCTGCTCGCTGTGCAACCTGCCCAGGCACAAAACGGAACCATCACCATCGTCAAAGCCGTGCCGACCCCCACCACGCAGCTTTTCAGCTTTTATGCCTGGGGCTCCAACAGCGGCTGCTGCATGCCGGTGCAGATCGAGGGTTCAAATGTAGCCCCCACCAATCGGCACACCTGGAGCCTTGCGGCGGGGACCTACAGTTGGGAGGAGGACTTCAACAACCCCACTCCGAACCCGGGATGGACTGTGCAGAGCATCTCCTGCCTGCCTGCCGGCAGCGCCACGGTCGATCTGCCCAACCGGGCGTTCACTGCGAATCTTGCCGCCGGCCAGAACATCACCTGCACCTATACCAATGCGCCGACAACCTCGCAGACCGGCCAGATCACCATCGTTAAAGCCGTCCCAACCCCCTCCACACAGCTTTTCAACTTCTATGCCTTCGGCTCGAACAGCAGCTGCTGCATACCGGTCCAGGTCCAGGGGTCAAATGTCGCCCCCAGCGATCAGCACACCTGGACTCTTGCGGCGGGGACCTACAGCTGGGAGGAGGACTTCGCCAACCCAACGCCGACCACTGGCTGGGCGCTGCAGAGCATCTCCTGCCTGCCCGCCGGCAGCGCCACGGTCGATCTGCCCAACCGGGCGTTCACCGCGCATCTCGCCGTTGGCCAGCACATCACCTGCACCTACACCAACAAGCCCACTCAGCCGCAAACCGGCCAGATCACCATTGTCAAATCCGTCCCAACTCCCAGTACACAGCTTTTCAACTTCTATGCCTTCGGATCCCTCAGCGGCTGCTGCATGCCGGTCCAGATCCAGGGTTCGAATGTAGCGCCCACCGATCAGCACACCTGGACCCTTGCGGCGGGTACCTACAGTTGGGAGGAGGATTTCGCCAACCCCGTTCCGACCGTTGGCTGGACGCTGCAGAGCATCTCCTGCCTGCCCGCGGGCAGCGCCACGATCGACCTGACTCACCGGGCCTTCACCGCGCATCTGACCGCCGGCCAGCACATCACCTGCACCTACGCCAACACGCCGCAGACCGGCCGGATCACGATCGTCAAAGCCGTCCCAACCCCCACCACACAGCTTTTCAACTTCTATGCCTTCGGCTCCCTCAGCGGCTGCTGCGCGCCGGTCCAGATCCAGGGTTCGAATGCAGCTCCCACAAATCAGCACACCTGGACCCTTGCGGCGGGTACCTACAGTTGGGAGGAAGACTTCGCCAACCCCACGCCGACCCTTGGCTGGGCCGTGCAGAGCATCTCCTGCCTGCCCGCCGGCAGCGCCACGGTCGATCTGGTCAACCGGGCTTTCACCGCGAATCTGACCGCCGGCCAGCACATCACCTGCAC
>JBAVMZ010000378.1:0-8179 GCA_049690595.1 Occallatibacter sp.
GTTGGTCGCGTCGACTTGAGCGTTTCGGCTTCGGGATACAGCCACTCTGGTTTCGCTGTAGCCGCAAAAACAAAGACGCGGCGAGGGTGGGGCACGCGGAGATTCCTGTGGGGGTGGAGCATCCGGAGATTCGCAGCTCGCGGGCCCGCGGCGCCGGTGGGGGACTGTTGGGACGGAGCGTCAGTCGGAGGTCATTTCGCGGCCGCGAGCTTCGCGGCCGAGAGAGGCGAGCAGGGCCAGCAGGAGGGCGACGGCGGCAACGGTAATGGCGAGCACGGGCGGATAGCTGCCCCATTTCTCGGCGGCCAGGGCCTGGGCTTTTCCGTTCCAGGAGGTGATGAGACCGCCGAGCTGGTAGGCGAGGCCGGGGGCGGTGGCGCGGACGGGGGCGGGGGATAGCTCGGTGAGATAGGCGGGGACGACGCCCCAGGCGCCCTGCACCATGAACTGCATCAGCACCGCGCCGAGGCCGAGGGTCCAGGCGGAGTGGCCGTAGGCGTAGAGCGGGATGACGGGCAGAGAGAGGAGGGCGGCGACGACGATGGCGCGGCGGCGGCCCCAGCGCTCGCTGAGGGCGCCGAAGACGATGCCGCCAGCGATGGAGCCGAATCCGTAAAGGACGCCGATGAGGCCGACGGTCTCCGGGGTGAGGTGGGCCTGGGTGCCGAGGAAGGTGGGATAGACGTCCTGCGTACCGTGGGAAAAGCTCATGAAGGCGGTCATGAGCAGGATGAGAAAAAGGAATGTAGGCAGAAAGCGGAGGAGGACAGAGCCACCGGCCAGGGGCGCGGCGGAGGAATCGCGTTCGACGCCGGCGGCGCGCAACTGGCGCTTGCGCGCGCCCTCGAGCCAGACTGGCGACTCGGCGACGCGGGCCTGGACGTAAAAGACCAGCAGGGCGGGCGAGGCGCCAAGGATGAAGAGGCCGCGCCAGCCGATCCAGTGGAAGAAGAGGGCGTAGGCGGCCGAGGCGAGGATGGAGCCGAGCGCGTAACCCTCCTGGAGGATGCCGGAGAAGGCGCCACGACCCTCGGTGGGGAGGGATTCAAAGGCGAGGGCGGCGCCGACGCCCCACTCGCCGCCCATGGCCAGGCCGAAGAGGGCGCGCAGGACAAGCAGAATGTTGAGCGAGGGGGCGAAGGCGCAGGCCAGCTCGATGACGGCGAAGCTGAGGATGTTGGCCATGAGGACGGGACGCCGGCCGTAGCGGTCGGCAAGGAGGCCGAAGACGAGGGCGCCGACGGGGCGGAAGGCCTGGGTGAGAAAGACGGCGCCGAGGACGGCCGAGGGGAGGACGCGGAAGTCGGCGGCGATGGCCTTGACGCAGAAGACGAGCAGGAAGAAGTCCAGCGCGTCCATGGTCCAGCCGAGGAAGGCGGCGGCGAAGGTATGCCGCTGGGCGGAGGTGAGACGGCGGAAGTCGTGCCAGACGCTCATGGAGGGGAGGATAGCAGAGGGGAGGCACCGCGCAGGGGACCAAGGGACTGAGGGACTAAGGGACTAAGGGACCAAGGGACTAAGGGACCAAGGGACTGAGGGACTGACGGACTCGGTCTCTGACCGTACGGAGTTGTACCCAAGCAGGGTGCCCCAGGTCCCCCGGCCTTATCGGGGACCTGGGAAACCACGAACCCACGGTGGAAGATCACGTAGCCGAAGAACTGGAACCATCGGCGGCTGCGGGCGGGCTGGAGAAGAGAGCCGCTGCCGGAGGAAATATTTGTTGCAACGACTATCTTCTGTGCCGCATCTTAGGAATAGACCCAGTTGCGGCGTGGGCCAGCGGCGAAATCCCCGCGGCCCGAAGTTCAAATAAACATCCCCCGGCCCGAGGGCCGGCACCGAAAGGAATTGAATTGAAGATGAAGCGTTTGGTAACGATGATTGGCATCCTGGCGCTGGCCGCTCCCCTGGCCCTGGCGCAGAGCTCCACCTGGAAGTCCGACCCGGCGCACAGCGGGGTTGAGTTCGGCATCCGGCACATGGGACTGTCGACGGTTCACGGGCGTTTCGGCAAGGTCGACGGCACAATTGTTTACAACGAAGGCGACGTGACCAAGTCGACGGTGACGGCGACGATCGACGTGGCCGGCTTGAGCACCGGCGTGGAAGCGCGCGACAACCACCTGAAGACGGACGCGTTCTTCGACGTGGCGAAGTTCGCGACGGCGACCTTTACCTCGACCAGCGTGGCCAAGAGCGCCAGCGGGCTGACAGTGACGGGCAACCTGACGCTGCACGGCGTGACCAAGCCGGTGACGCTCGATGTGGAGGGTCCGGTGACGCCGATCGAGAGCCCGATGGACCACAAACTGCATTCGGGTTTCTCGGCGACGGCGACGATCAGCCGCTCGGCCTTCGGCATCGGCGCCAGCTTTCCGGCGGCGATTCTGGGCGACGACGTGAAGCTCACAATCGAGCTGGAAGTGGTGAAGCAGTAAGGGCACGATGGCCGCACTGAAGCACGAGATCGAACAGGAGCGCCCCTTCTCCGGCCCGGAGGAGGAGGCGCTCCTGAATCTGCTGCGAACCGCCGACTGCGTGAACCGGAGCTTCGGCCGGAAGACGCGGCGGTGGGGAGTGACGGCGACGCAATACAACGTGCTTCGCATCCTTCGCGGGGCGCGTCCTCAGGGGCTTCCCTGCTCCGTGATCGGCAGCCGGATGATCACGGCGGAGCCGGATATCACGCGGCTGCTGGGGCGGCTGAAGGCGCAGAAGCTGGTTCGGCAGCAGCGCGACCGCACGGACAAACGGGTGGTCTGGACGCAGATTGCCGCCGAGGGACTGCGGCTGCTGGAAGAGATGGACCCGACGATCCAGGAAGCGCCGCGGGAGCTGCTGGGGCACTTGCGTCCGGAGGAACTCAACGAGCTGATCCGGCTGCTGGAGCTGGCGCGCACGGGGTGCCGAGCGGAGAAGGCCCCGGAATAGAGATTCCGGCGGGGTTGAGGGCGTGGCTCGGGGGATTCATTCTGCCGCGGGCGAGATAGCCGGTATTCGGTGTTTACCGGAGTCGCCCCCGGTTTTCTTGGCAGAAGTGCGCGAGGGGCGCCTACGATCCTGAGGCGCCGTCCCTGCGGGACTCCCGACACATCGTTGGTTACGCTGACCCGACGCTGAAGCACGGGGCTCGAGCGAAACCAGAGTTGGTGTGGCCTGTTGAGCGTGGTGCTGGGTCGCCGCTCCCTGTTGGTCGCGTCGACTTGAGCGTTTCGGCTTCGGGATACAGTGACTCTGGTTTCGCTATAACCAAAACTGCGCCTACGGCGCGGGGTGAGTGGCTTTTTTCGCTGCGAGTGGCTTCTGCTGGCGGCGGCTGGATTCTGCTGCTGCGCGAGGGAAGCCGTGCCCTGACACTGCTCGTGCCCAGTGGTGGGACCGGCTGCCGGAGCGAGGGGCGGGTTATTGGCCGAGGAGCTTGTGGGCGACGGCTTCTTCGTCGGCGTCGGTCTGGATGATTTTGTTGTGCAGGCAGTAGAGGGCGAGCTCGAGACGGTCGCTGACGCCGAGCTTGTCGTAGACCTTGCGCAGGTAGTTTTTAATGACCTGCTCGGTGGTGCCGAGCTGGAAGGCTATCTCCTTGTTGCGCTTGCCCTGGGTAATGCAGGTGATGATGGCCATCTCCTTGGGGGAGAGGCGCGGCTGGGTGCGGGGGCTGACGAGCGCGGCGGCCTGGGCGCGGTAGGCTTCGATGACCCAGTTGATGGACTGGTTGTCGATCCAGGTTTCCCCGGCGGCAATGCGACGGACGCAGCGAACGAGCAGGTCGGGGGAGATGGAGCGGGAGATAATGCCGCGGACGCCGCGGCGATAGAGCTCGACGGTGTAGTTTTCGTCGGCCGAGACGGCCTGGACAATCAGCTTGACATCGGGAGCGACACGGAGCAGGTCGGGGATGACGTTGGCGGTGCCGGCCAACAGGCCGCCTTCCAACAGGACGATATCGGTGGGGTATCGCTCGATGGCGGCGCGCAGGTTCTCGAGGGTGTCGGCTTGCGCCACCACGCGGAGATCGTCCTCCAAAGCAAAGACCTTGCGGATGCCTACGCGGTAGATCGCCTGGGAATCCGCGAGGATGATGCGGATGGCCCCGGGTTTCGCCACTGCGTCCAGCACTTCGCCGTCGGGTAAATCGTCCAGGATGTCCATAGTTCCTTGCGTGGCGCTGCCGGGATGGTCACTGTTCGACGAAGGCATAGTCGTCGATAGTGGCGGCAGCCTGGTAACGCGACTGACTTACCGAGCAGCGTACCACACGGCCTTGGCATTGAACCAGCACATCGCGCGGGGTACCCAGAACCGCACCGGGCATCCGCAGGGAGAAGCGGATCTCGGAGGCGACTTCCAAAGAGGTGTCGAGTTCGAAGAGGACGCCGCTGGCGGAAACGTTGCGGGTGACCGCCACGACCTCGCCGTGTCCTGTGATCAGGACGACGGGCAGGGTCAAGGGGAAGCGGACAGCGCAGCGAACCTCCTGGCGCTGGCTTGCAAGGGTAGAGCGGGGTAGATCCGCAGGCGGATCCGGTTTTGCGGTGTTCATGGTTGCCATCCCAAACCGTGGTCGGTCTCTCTATCACTGTAGCGGAGAAAGTGGCAGCGCCCTACGGCACCAAGGTTATCAGACGGGTAATCGACAGTGCGCCACTTTGTGTTGCAGCAGGGGGTACCTCTCTTTGGACGACAGGCGAGGATACGCACGGCGGGCGCATTGCGTGCCTGAGCCAAAGGTTTGACGCGGGAACCGCCGGCCAAGGTGCGGTCTAAATGCCGTTCTCCGGAAAGAAGGCGGCTGAGGCGCCCACCCACTCCTGATTCCTGTTGTGATCGACGCCCATCATCTTTCCGCGGCCGAGGCGGACGAGCGAGAGAACGGGGGTGAGGCTGCCGCCGTCGGGCCAGAGATAGAGGATGCGGATCTCGGCCTGGGTCGGGCCGTGCGGGGTGTCGATGGTGGGGACGAAGCTCATGCGCTGCTGGAGGAGGTAACCGGGGCGGTGGGCGGGCGAAATGGCCTCAAGCTGCTCCTGGGTGGGGGCAAAGTGGATGCCCTTGCCGGCAAAGGAGAACAACGGCTTGAGGAGCAGTTCGCCGTAGACGGCGCCGGGGGCGGCGGCGGGCAGGGGAACGCCGCTGGCTACCAGCAGTTCGCGGCCCGGGCCGCGGAGGAAGTCGTCGAGGAAGGCCGCCGGAGGCACGACGGGATGAGCGCCGGGCGTGCGGCAGAGCCACGGCAGCGAGAATTTGCTGACGAGGAAGTACCAGTTGGGATGGCCGGCCCACTCGACATCCCAGGGGCGGGCGAGGTCGAAGGGCAACTGGATGCGGCGAGCGATGAGCTCGTCGGCGATGGCTCGATTGTAGATGCGGTGGATGGGCACGAGGCGGCCGGCGGGGTTGCGGTAGTGGAGACGGTTGCCGACGGGCTCCAGGCGGGCGATGTCGACGACGGCGATGCCCAGGCGGCGCGCGGTGATCGCGAAGTCCGCACGCGTCTTCTGGTGGCCGGGGTCCACCTCGGTGAGCGCAACGTTCTCCGGGTCGTGGCGCCCGACGATGGTGCGGGCCAGCAGCTCCCAGTAAGCCTGTTCGTCGACGCCGCCGAGGAAGCACCCGAGGCCGTCCGGGAGGGCGAAGGCCTCGCGGTAGGCGTCGGCGAGAACAGCCTGGTAACCGTAGACCGAGGGAAAGGCCTGAATCTCGACCAGGCGGGGCGCGAGCTCACCCTGCTCATCGCGGACGAGGGCGAAGTCGGCGGTGAGGAAATGGGGGTGATCGGTCTCGGCGGCCACCGCGTATCCGGAGGGGATGGCCAGGCGAGCGGCGTCCAGATAAGCGGAATCGGCCATCAAGGCGCCAGACAACCCGGCGCCCTCGCTTGCCATCTGGTCCAAAAGCGAGCGAGGGACGAAGATGGGGGTTTCGGCGACGCGGAATTCAATGGCTCCTCCGCAGCGCTCGGCGAGCACCTGGAGAAGGCGGTGGTAGGCCGCGGAGGTGAAATCGCGGTTAAACCGGGAACGCAAGGGCGCAATCAAGATTCTTCCTCGTCAAAGGGAGTGTCGCCGTACTCGAATGGGCCCGGGGGGCGGGGGTCAGCCGCCTGCCGGAAGTCCATGATAGCCTGCCCAGCCGAAGAGGGGACGGTTTCATTTTGTGGGACTGTTGGGCCAGTTGGGGTAACAGAAAGAATCCCCCCCCGAAGGTTGTAGAAATTAGTTACTTTTGATGTAGATGACCTCCCCAAAATGGGGTACTCTTTTGTGTACGCTGTTCCAGCTGAAGGAGAATTCACTTTCATGTCTTCGAAAACGTCCTATCGCCGCACGTTCCTCCTCGCCGTTGCCGTAATCACTTCCGCAACCGCCGCTGTAGCCATGAGCCCGATTCTGCCGGTGCCGCTGCCGCCGACGAATCCGAAAGTGGCGATGAGCCCGATCCTGCCGGTGCCGCTGCCGCCGACGAATCCGAAAGTGGCGATGAGCCCGATCCTGCCGGTGCCCCTGCCGCCGACGAACCCGCACGTGGCGCGCGCATAATGGATATGTAGGACCGGGCAGGAAAGACCCGGCGTGTTGTGCCTCGCCCTCTCGGCCGATGGTTGAAGGGAGCGGGGAAATTCCCCCTGGGAAAGGGGCCCGATTTGCCGTTGGATTCTATTCTGTGGATCGGCGGGATGGCTGCAGAAGTTCTGCTTCTGGCCGTGCTGGCCAAGAACCGCGTCTACAAGTTGCTGCCTGCCTTCTGCGTTTATATCTGCTGGAACCTGCTGACAGACTTGACATTGTTCGCCCTGGCGCCTTGGTTTGCGCCGCCGGGGTCGAGCCAGTATTTTCGGCTCTACGAAATCCAAATGGTGGTGGACGCGGCGGTGGTCTTCTCCGTGCTGGTGGAGCTGGCATGGTCAGTGCTGCGGCCCATCCGGAGAGCATTACCGCGGCACGCGTGGGTCCTGATCGCGGCGGCGATTGCCATCGCCGGGCTGCTGCTGTGGCCCGTGGCGGGACTGACGGAACCGGCCGACCTGAACAGCGCAGGCAGGTACTTCTTCCGGCTGCAACAGACCTTCGCGCTGCTGCGGGTCGTCATCTTCCTGGGACTGGCCGGATTCAGCCAATTGCTGGCGATTGGCTGGCGTAACCGCGAACTGCAGGTGGCCACGGGGCTGGGCTTCTATTCGATCATCTCTCTGGCGATCACAGTGCTGCATACACAACAAGTTGTGGGGCCTCAATACCACTTCCTGGACGTGGCCGGGGTACTCAGTTACCTGGGTACGCTAACCTTTTGGGTACTCGCGTTTACAACAAAAGAGGCAGAACGGCAAAATTTCAGTCCACAAATGGCGAATTTTCTGTTACTAGTAGGAGGTACCGCGAAAACCGACCGGGTCGCTCTGAACGATTTTCTGGTTACCAGCGCCCGGCGCAAGGATGACCGATGATCTTCCCACTTCTCCAACTCGCGGCAATTGCGCTGGTGGGCATGTACTTCGCCCGCTCGCGTCGCCGCCTGCGCAGACGCAACGCACAGACCTGGGAATCGATTCTGGCGCATTTGCGGCCAGAGTGGAGCGCGCGGGAGCTGAACGATCAGTTCCTGTGGAAAGAGGGAGTGAGCGTCTCGCCCGAGGAGACCTGGCGGCGGATGGAAGGGCCGCGGGGCCTGTGGGTGATGTACCAGAACGCGCGGGTGATGCTGGAACTGGCCGACTTTGCCGATCGCCATTCGACGGGCGTGGACCGGGAGCTGCTGGCGACGCTGCGCAGCGACGCGATGCAGATCCGGCTGTGCGTGCTGATGGCGCTGGCGCAGTACGGGTTCAGCCACGCCAGCGAGGGCGTACGGGTGAATGCTTTTCGCGCGGCCACAATGTACACGGAAATGGCGGCGCGGCTGACCGGCCTGCTGCAGGAACACGCCGCCGCGGTCATCCCGGATTTTGTGGCGGCGATGTAAGGACAAGGTTCGATTGGAACGAAAACCCCGGCCCAAGGGCCGGGGTTTTCGTTTGGTACGCCGCGCATGAAAGACAGCTTGGAGGTGCAAGTCCTCTTCACATCCTGATGGAGGAGAAGTGATAGCGAAGCGCAAGGGCTGCCGTCGCGAGGCGGGGTCTGAAGGAAGCGTGGAGCAAAGACGCGAGCCGATGAACAAGAACCGGATATGAGGCCTACGG
>JBAVMZ010000379.1:0-8277 GCA_049690595.1 Occallatibacter sp.
GCACACGCCCCAGCGGAGGCGTACCGGGCTGCACGCGCCGGACACGGGGCTCCGCAGGCACATCGTCCTCCCAGTTGCGGGAGCGGAATCGATTGTCGTCGTCTCTCGTCACGCCTGAGCAAGGTCGTGAGGAATCGCCAGACTCCACTATAGCCCGCAAGCAGAAACAACCGGTCCGTGCGAATCGGCGGGGGAACCCGTACCGTTAATGGCTGTGCACCGCGGAGGGTGCACAGATGACAGTTGTCAGTGGTCAGTGGTCGCGGCTGGAGCCAGGGAGCCGCCGATTTGTCCTCAAGGGCCCGCGGCGGAGGCAGTGCGGCCGAGCCGGAGGACTCGTGGTTGTCACTTGCATGCGCTCCCCGCGCCTACCAGGGCCCAAGCGCCCCACCCTCGGCGCGCCTTTGTGCTTGGCATCCAGGGCGGGCTGGCGCGAACCCCGCCGCCGGTGCGTTAATCTCCCCGTATGTTCCCCACGCGAAGCCTGGTCCTCGTACTTGTCCTCGCCGCGCTGGCCGCCGCCGCGCAGACCACCTCCTACCAGTACATCCGCTCCGGCAACCCGGCCGACGCGCCTGCCACCCAGACCCGGCCCGGCTTCGCACTGATGGGCGGCGGCGCCGACCTCGACGAGGCCTTTCGCTTTCTCTGCGAGCGCTCCGGCGGCGGCGACTTCCTCATTCTCCGCGCCCACGGCGGCGGCGACTACAACCCCTACACCCAGAAGCTCTGCCGCCAGAACTCCGTGGCCACGCTCATCGTTCCCAGCCGCGCCGCTGCCATGGACCCGTTTGTGGCGCAGACGATCGCCCACGCCAGCGCGCTGTTCATTGCCGGCGGCGACCAGGCCAACTACATCAACTTCTGGATGGGAACGCCCGTGCAGGAGTCGCTCAACGACGCCATCCGCCGCGGCATTCCTCTCGGCGGCACCAGCGCCGGCCTGGCCGTCATGGGCGAGTACGGCTACTCCGCGCAAGGCGACAAGCCGGAGGACAAGGATCTGGACTCGAAGGCGGTTCTTGCTCGTCCACTCCACCCGCGCGTTACGCTGGAACATGGGTTTCTTGAGATTCCCATCCTGAAGGGGGTCGTCACCGACACGCATTTTGCGAAAAGGGACAGAATGGGCCGGCTGCTGGTCTTTCTCGCCCGGCTGAACGAGCCTGACGGCAAGCCGCTACCGCCGCCCGGGATGCCGCCGGTACGGGGAATCGGCGTCCAGGAGCGGGCTGCTGTGCTGGTCGAGCCCGATGGCAAAGCGCAGGTCGTCGGGCACGGACCGGCCTTCTTTATCGATGCCGCTGAGGGCTCGGGCGTCCTGGCCGACAATCAGCCCGTGAGCTTCGGCCCCTACGCCGTTCAGCGGGTCGAGCCCGGTCACAGCTTCAACCTCAAGACCTGGACTGGCGAGGCCACTGCTTACTCACTCGCCGTGAAGAACGGCAAGCTCCGCTCAACGCAGGCGGGCGGCGCGGTTTATTGACTCCAGGTCTTGGCGGCGGAACGAAAAAGAAACTGCCACCAGGGGGGTCCTTCGGTTCTTCCCATCCAGCCGGGGCTGGCGCGATGCGTAAGGCAAGGGGCGGCCTGGCGTTCCTGCGATTCCTACCTGTTTACAGACGGGTCATCATTTCCTCGTGTACAATCGCACGATTCCGCGCTTCCGATACCGGGAGCTATCTCCGGCCAACTCTCTTCCGCATCCCGGCCACTGGGCCCAGGTCTCGATCGCCGGCTGCCGGTTAAATCAAACCGTACTCGAACTTGCCCGATAAGGGAGGCGACACACCGATGCATATTTTCCAAAAGCTGAAGCTCACATCGTGGTTGGCGCTGCCGGTTGTGGTTGCCGCCGCGATCGCCGTCTCCGCCGCACTCAGCGGCGTCCACGCGCAAAACCAGTACGACCAGGACAGCCCCGAGGCGGCCACACTCACCTCCTACGCCGAATTCCAATACGCGACCCTGACCGGAACCACCAACACGATCAACGCCACCATGGTTCCCGTTGTCACGCCCACCGGCACCGCCTACAAGGACCTCACCTTCCAGGTCACCGTCTCCTCGACCGGCGCCATCGCCATCGTCTCCGGCTCGCCGACGGTGGTCGCCTCCCCGACAACGCAGTCGGCGGGCTTCAAGGCGGGAACCTACAACGGCCCGAATTTCGGATCGGGCAGCGTATACACCGGGATGCAGGTGGTGGTCTCCGGACCGGGGGTGGTCCCTGGGGGTTTCACGGATTGGTCGCTTTCAGGATCTTCGGGTGGAACTTCGCATTACCCCTATCCCGCCTCCGCCACCTGGTATGTCGGTTCGCCAACCTCGCCAAACAATCCCCTGGCCGCGCGCTTGAAAAAGGTGGGCATTACCTCAACTGCCTACAGTTACGGTACCGCGAGCTATTCGAGCGACGCGCCCAATTCCTTCTGGGGCCAGGGAACTCTGATTGGCGTCAGCCAGACCGGGAACGCGATCACGATCTCTAGTTTCTCTATCGGTGGTGGCCCAAGCAACGGAGGCTCGGACTCTAGCGCCCCCGTGGACCAGATCACCTTTACCTTGAAATAGCCGGACGCGATTTATCTCATCCTTGCGGTCCTTCAACCCGCCGCAAGGCTCGGATACCGTCGTGGCCCGACGAGCGTCGTGCTCTCCCGCCCTGTCGCCAGGAATGAGGCGACAGGACGGGGCACGGATCGCCTTTGCCCGGCCGCAGATCCCCGTGCCCCATCCTTTCAGCGCTTTTGGCCGGAAGGATGGAGTCACTCGAAGGTGTCTCAGGACTGGCTTACGCCCACTCCAGCGTCAGCACCGAATCAGCCGGCAGTTCCAGCTCCAGCGCCTTCGTGCCCAGGACCAACTGCACCCGGCGCGCCGCGCCGCGATTGGTCACGACCACCACGTGTTTGCCGTCCGGGTTGCGGAAGCCGGCGTGCGTCACCGAGGCGCCGGAAGCCAGCCCAACTCCATTGGTCGCCCCAACTCCGTTCGTGGCAAAGACCCGCGCCCCGCGGCGGATGTGCTTTGCGTAGTGTGCAAAGGCCCAGTACTGGCCGCTGCGCGTCACCTTGCGCGAGCCGTTCTCCACCGTCACCACGCCGCCGCACTGGAACGGCCCGATATTCGGATTGCCCTTTTCGTCGAGCGCCAGGTTCCACGAGGTGATCGAGCGCGCCCAGTTGTTGAGCACGCCGTTGAAGGTCTCGGCCCACTTGGCGAAGTCGGTCTGGTAGTCCGGGGCCGTGATATCCGGCCCGCCTTCGGTCCAGTAAGCGTTCTTCGCCGGGAAGGCCTCGTGTACGCGCGTCATCGCCTCGGGCGAGCCCGCATAGCCGTGCCACGCCACGCCGTCCACCGCGTTGTACACGCCGGCGTTGCTCAGCTCGTCCAGCGCGCGTCCCCACAGGTCGTAGTTGTGGTCGACGATCCAGATCTTCGTATCCAATCCCGCCTTGCCCAGCGCCGGCGCCAGATGGTGCGCCGCGAACTCCATCTCCATCTCCTGCGCCCAGGTGCAGGCCGGCATACGCCCGCCCTGCTCGGCGTCCACCTCGTTCTGCACCGTCACCGCGTCCACCGCGACGCCCTCGGCCTTGTACCCTTCCAGGAATTTCACAAAGTAGCGCGCGTACGGCTCCAGATTGGCCGCGCGCATCGCCCCGCCCATCATCGAGTTGTTCGGCTTCATCCAGCCCGGCGGGCTCCACGGCGACGAGAAGAGAAACATCTCTGGATTCTCGCTCCGCGCCTGGCGCAGAATGGGCAGGATGTACGCCTTATCGTGGTCGATCGAAAACTTCTTCAGCTCCGGGTCGGGTTCCGTGCTGTCGTCGAAGCTGTAGGCCGTGCGCGAGTAGTCGCTGGCGCCGATGCAGGTGCGGCAGACGCTCATCGCCATCTCGCCTGGCGCAAAGAGCTCGTGCATGAGCGGCGCTCGCTCGCTGACGGGCATCTGGCTGAGCACGTAGCACGCCGCGTCGGTCATGGCCGCGCCGAAGCCCAGAATCTGCTGCCGCGTGGCCTCGGGGTCAAGCACGATGGCGCCCGCCGCCACCCGCTCGACGGGCTTCCATGCGAGCCGTGCGCCCTCGGCGTGGCGCTTGTCGCCGTAGCTGGCCCAGAGGCGCGCCTCGCCCGCCGTCTCCGCCGCCCAAAGTTGCCTGCGCGCGGCCAGGCCCAGGACCGCTGCCGTAGCCGATGCCGCCTTCAGAAATCCCCTGCGCGTTGCTTTGCTCATGAATAAGTCCCTCCCCGATGGACGGGCGGAATCATAGCAGAGAGCGCGTGGGAGGGAGCCTTCGCCTCGGGGTCAGGTCAGGAGCGGGCTTCGAGCGCGGCCAGAATCTGCGGACCGAGCTGGCTCACATTGCCGGCGCCGAGGGTGAGGATCAGGTCGCCGGGTTGCGCGAGATCCACCGCAGCCGCCACCGCCGCGGCAAAGTCCGGCGCAAAGCCTACTACCGACCCTGCGATGCGCTCGGCCAGCCCTTCCGCCGTCACGCCGGGAATCGGCTTCTCGCTCGCCGCGTAGATTGGCAGCACCGTCACCGTGTCCGCGTCCCAGAAGGCACCCGTGAACTCGTCCAGAAGATCTGCCGTACGCGAGTACCGGTGCGGCTGAAAGACGACGTGGACCTTGCGGAAACCGCACTGGCGGGCGGCGGCCAGCGTGGCGCGAATCTCGGTGGGATGGTGGCCGTAGTCGTCCACCACCGCGACGCCGGCAGCCACACCCCGCTGCTGGAAGCGCCGGTCCACGCCGCGGAAGTTGCCGATCCCCTCGGCGATCTTTGCGGCAGGGACCTCGAGCTGGTGCGCAATCGCCACGGCGGCCGTGGCGTTCAGAACATTGTGGCGGCCGGGCACGTGCAGTTCGAAGGGGCCGAGCACGCCGGCCGCAGTCTCTACCTGGAAGCGCGAGTGGCCGCCCTGCGCGGCGTCGAGGATCTCCAGCCGGTAGTCGGCGGCCGGCGCCATTCCGTAGGTGAGGATGCGCCGCCGCACGCGCGGCAGAATCCCGGCCAGGAGCGGATTGTCCAGGCAGGCCGTCACCGCCCCGTAGAACGGCACCTTGTCCATGAAGGCCAGGTACGCCTCTTCCACGTCGGCCATGTCGCGGTAGCAGTCCATGTGTTCGCGGTCCAGGTTCGTCACCACGGCGAGGATGGGCGAGAGCTTCAGGAAGGAGCGGTCGCTTTCGTCGGCCTCGGCCACAAAGAAGTGCGAGGCGCCGAGGCGCGCATTCGAGCCCAGCGCGTCCACCCGGCCGCCCACCACCACAGTCGGGTCCAGACCGCCGGCGGCCAGCACCGCGGCCACCATCGAGGTCGTCGTGGTCTTGCCGTGCATGCCGGCGATGGCGATGCCGTAGCGCAGGCGCATCAGTTCGGCCAGCATCTCGGCGCGCTGGATGACGGGAATCTTCCGCGCCCGCGCTTCGAGGACCTCAGGGTTGTCGGCGGGGACGGCCGAGCTGGTAACGACGACCGTCGCGCCGGCCACATTGGCGGCGTCGTGGCCCTCGTGGATGCGGGCGCCAAGCAGGGCCAGCCGGTCGGTCACCGGCCCGCGACGAAGGTCGGAGCCGGAGACCTTCATGCCGAGGTTGAGCAGGATCTCGGCGATGCCGCTCATGCCTATACCGCCGATACCGATGAAGTGCGCGTGCTGGGAGGTGGCGAACATTCTGAATGAAACTCCACTGTAACATCCGCGAGCGGGGCCACCTCGACGGCTTGCCAGCGTATGTGGTAAACCCCTGTTTCTGAAAAAGTTGCGCTGATTTATTTCATCCCGCCCTGCGCAACATTCCCCCGCAATCCCCGTTGAATCCACCATAACCGGCGCTCCCCGGACGGGCTCAGAGAGTCGAAGCCCCGAAGCAAAGAGCCCGGGCCGGCAGCCGAAAAGAGCCGCTGGCGGAGAGCGAGGGTTTATGAACGGCATGAAGAGCTGGATGCTGGGCGCGGCCGTGCTGGCCGGCGGTTTGGGCCTGGGAACAGGAGCGGCCCAGGCCGCGGAGTTCGGGTTCCACGAGCGCGGTCCGGCAGCCTACGTGCCTCCCTGCCCTGGCCCGGGCTACCTTTGGATCGCTGGGTACCAGGCGCGCGGCTACTGGGTCCCGGGGCGCTGGGAGTTCCGCGGCGTCCGCGAGCACGAGCCCTTTGCCCGGTTCGAGGACCGGCGCGGTGCTGATCGCCGGTGGGACCGCAATCGCGACCGGGAGCGTGGCCGCGACCGCCGTTAGACTCTCGCCTGCCGCACACTGCAAAAGGCCTCTTCGCCCGGCGAAGAGGCCTTTCCGTCTGCGGCGCTCAAGCAGTGAGCCGGTTGCTTACCGGCGCGTCATGACCGCGGCTCTTCGCCGGTCCTTCGAGGCCGCGTCGATCTGCCGCCAGAAGCCGACGAAGTAATCGATGGCCGAGACCGAGGAGACCAGCACGGTGAAGTAGATGGCCGCGATGGCCGTCCACTTGACTGGAATGATGAGGAAGCCGAACTTCCACTGGAACCAGTGATGCGCCAGGATGGCCGAGACCACCGAAACTATCTGGACCACGGTCTTCAGTTTTCCCAGGTCGCTGGCCTGGATGGTAAAGCCCTCGGACGAAGCGATGGAGCGCAGCCCGGAGATGAGGAACTCGCGGCCGATGATGACCACCACGATCCAGACCTTCACCACTTCCGGTTCGTAGGCCACCAGGGCAATCAGCGCGCCGGTGACCATGATCTTGTCGGCGATCGGGTCCAGCAGCATCCCGACGGTGGTGATCTGCGAGTGCTTCCGCGCCAGGTAGCCGTCGATGCCGTCGGTGATCGAGGCCAGAATGAACAGGACGGCAGCGGCAATCTCCTGCTCGCCATGCGGCCCGCGAGCGCCCGCCCAGGGAAAATGCGGCGACAGAATCCACAGCAGCAGCGGGATCATCACAATCCGGCTGAGAGTGAAGGAATTTGGCAGATTCATCGCATCCCCCGTGCGCGTCCGGCCCCTCGCGCGGCGCGCGATTGGCGGGCCGGAATTCATCGAAGCTTCGTTGTCCTTTGATGCGGTTTTGCGCGCACCCGGCTACTACAACTATACCCGCGCCTAACCCTTGGGCTCCCTTCGGGTTCCCGTCCTGTTACCCTGTGACCAGCATGACGCTCTTCCCCCGCAACTCGGCGTTCTCCAGGGTGACCGCACAGGCCGGCCAGCGCGCTGTGCACGCGGCCTTTGCCTGGATGCACAACAACCCCGGCCTCATCCTCGACTGGCAGAGGGAGCTTGTGGTCATCCCCGCGCCGCCCTTCGGCGAGGCGGCGCGCTCGGCCTGGCTCGCCGCGCGTTTTCAGGCAGCCGGCCTGAGCGACGTCACGACCGATGCCGCCGGCAACGTCACGGGCATCCTGCGCGCCGCGCGCCTGCCGGAAGAAAGCAGCGGACCCGTCGTGGTGCTGTCGGCGCATCTTGACACGGTTTTCCCAGCCGAGACACCGCTCGAACCCGTCCTCGACGGCGACCGGCTTCTCTGCCCCGGCGCCTGCGACAACGGGGCAGGCGTCATCGGTATGCTCGCGCTGCTGCACGCCCTGCGCCACAGCGCCATCGAAGTGCCCGCCCCGCTCGTCTTCCTGGGCAACGTGGGCGAAGAGGGCGAAGGCGACCTGCGCGGCATGAGAGCCTTTTACGGCGAAGGCACGCTGGCCGGCCGCGTGGCAGCGCATATCGTCCTTGATGGAGCCGGCGCCGACTCGGCCGTCACCCAGGCTCTAGGCAGCCGCCGCTTCCGCGTCGAAGTCACCGGGCCCGGCGGCCACAGCTTTACCGACGCCGGCACTCCCAACCCCATCGCCGCCCTCGCCGCCGCTCTGGCCACGCTGGCCGAGACACCCCTGCCCGCCGAGCCGCGCACCACGCTCAACCTGGGCACCATCCACGGCGGCACCAGCGTGAACTCCATCCCCGAAAGCGTGCAGGCCTCGATCGACTTCCGCTCCACCGACCCCGAGCAGCTTGCCCACCTCGAGACGGCCCTGCGCCACGCCGTCGACGACGCCGTCGAGCACGCCAACACCACCGCGCGTCTGCGCCAGACCGGCGACCGCGGCCTGCTGGCCTTCTCGATCGCGCACATCGGCGACCGCCCCGCCGGCGACCTGCGCCCGGACTCCGCTCTCTTTGAGACCCTCCGCGCTGTGGACCGGCACCTGGGCCTGCGTACCGACCCGCGCCTCGGCTCCACGGACGCCAACCTGCCCCTCTCGCTCGGCGTCCCCGCCCTCTCGCTC
>JBAVMZ010000380.1:0-9944 GCA_049690595.1 Occallatibacter sp.
GACCATCTGCTGCATACCGCCGCGCAGCGAAGTGAAGATGGCGCGCATGGCGGGCCGGGGCGCCTGGGCGGCGGGGGTTCCGTTGCCGGCGGCGCGGGCCTTCTCTTTCATCCGCGCGCGCATCTGGGCGTGGGCGGCCAACATGCCGCGAGTCAGCGAGCCGTGCTCGGCCTCCATCTCGACCAGCCGCGGCAGCACGGTGCGCGCGCTCAGTTGCGAGGCGTCGCCGCCGTAGATGCCGCTCAGCAGCGGGTCGGCGAGCCGGTCGACGGCCTCCTGGCCGTAGTGGCGGCGGACCAGATCGGCTACCGACTCGTCCGAGAGGCCGGAACGGCGCGGCGGATGGAGCAGTTCCAAGGCCATCTTGATCTTGGTGGAGAGCGAGAAGAGCGGCGTCAGGGCGGTGGGAATCAGCTTGGTGGGGACCAGGAACATCAGCCCGTCGGGCAGCGTCACCAGCCGATTGCGGACGACGATGTGGGTCTTGCGGTCGGCGTCGTTCGAGGGCGTGAGCGCCTCGCCCAGGCCCAGCTCGCGGCAAAGCTCGGCGGCGGCCGGCTTCTCGGTCAGGAAGGAGTCCGGGCCACGCTCGAGCACGGCGCCATCAACGATCTCCGAGGCCATGGAGCCGCCCAGCCGATCGCGCGACTCGAAGAGCGTGTACTCGACCACTGCGCCGGCCTTGCGCGCCTGTTCCAGCTCGTAGGCGGCCGCCAGGCCTGCAATGCCGCCGCCGATGATTGCTATCCGCATACTTCTCACATCCTAATCGAGCACGTCCGCCGCCGCGCTCTGGTCCGTGGAGAATCGAGACCCTCCGACGGGATCGAGAGGCCGCGGGGTTCCCGTTCCCACACGATTACTCCTCGTGGCAGGCGAACCGGCGATCGAACAAAAGCCCCCGGCATACGCGGTTGGATGAGCGAGAATAAGGCATGACGGAGTTGGCCGGAAGACCGCGCAGTCTTCGCAGCGATATTGTCTTCGCGTTCGCCCTTGCCCTGGCTTGCGCCCTGGCGTGGCTTTTGCGCGACCTGCTGATGCTGCTGTACGTCAGCGCGCTGTTTGCCGTGGTGCTGACGCCCGTGGTGCGGTCCACCTCCAGCCTTCGCATTGGGCGCTGGCGGCCATTCAAGGGCTCGGCGGTTCTGTTCCTCCTGCTGGCGGTGGCCGCCGTGCTTACCGCCTTCGGCTTCCTCGCCCTGCCCCCGGTTATCCGGGACCTGCAGGGGTTCGGCCGGGAGATGCCTGCACGCTTGCCCGGGATTCTGGAGAAGCTGAAGAAGATTCCCCTTGCCGATCAATTGAATACCGACGAGATCAGCTCGCGGGTTCAGGATTTCGCCAGCCAGGCAGCGACCTACCTCGTGCTCTCTATCCGGGATTGGGCCGGCAACCTGTTCGACATCGCCATGGGCCTGATCCTTACGGTCTATTTCATTCTGGAAGGGGACCAGGCATACCGCTGGTTCCTTTCCTTTTTCCCGCCTGAGAGCCGCGACCGGCTCGACAAGACCCTGCGGCGGGCAGAGGTACGCGTGGGTAAGTGGCTGCTGGGCCAAGGCAGCCTCATGCTCATCCTTGGAGTTACCAGCACGATCGTCTATCTTTCCCTTGGGGTTCGCTATGCGTATGCGCTGGGCTTTCTGACCGGACTGCTGAACATCGTCCCTGTGCTGGGCGCCGCGGTCTGCGTGGCGCTCGCCCTGCTGGTGGCGGCGATCGACTCGTGGGGCCGCGTGCTGGGTATTGCTATCTTCTACGTGGTCTATCTGCAGGTTGAAAACTCCTACCTGATTCCGCGGATCATGAAGAACAGCGTAGGCCTTCCCGGCTTGACGATTCTCGTGGCCATGCTGCTTGGCTTTGCGCTGGGGGGCGTTCCGGGAGCCATGGTCTCGGTGCCCACCGCGGTCCTGGTCGCCGTGCTCGTGGACGAGTATCTCGTTCACAAAGAGGCGATATAGCTGATCGGGGTGTCCTGGCGGTTGGGGAAGTGCGGAAAGTTCGGGGCTCCTGATTAAATCGAGCTTTTGAAGGGTACGGGCATTAGCCCGTACGTTAAGTCTGGCGGAATGAATTGGGGCTTCAGCCCCGCGGGAATGCTGAAGCCGCGCCCTTTCAAAACCACTGCCGCGCGCGGTGCATCCCCTTCATGCGATTGCCCTGGGGGACCGCCGGGGCGTTGCCTGCCTGCCGGCGCGTTGAACTACAATGCTTGGGTTATGGCTACCGAACCGTTGACTACGCAGATTCCTCCGCGCTCGCCCCAGGGCGGGTTTGCCAACCATCCCTTTACCGATTTCAAGAACGCCGAGAACGCCCACAGGATGAAGGAGGCGCTCGACCTGGTTGCCGCCCGCCTGGGCCACGAGTACGAGCTGGTCATCGGCGGCCATCGCCTGCGCACCGAGGGCAAGATCCGCTCGCTCAACCCGGCGCGGCCCAGCGAGGTGGTGGGCGTGCACCAGAAGGCCGGCGCCGAGCACGCCGAGCAGGCGATGCAGGCCGCGCTGAAGGCCTTTGCCTCGTGGAGCCGCACACCGGTGGAGACCCGCGTCTCGCTGCTGCTTGGCGCGGCCGAGATCATCCGCTCGCGCTACTTCGAGTTCTGCTCGTGGCTCACCTACGAGGTGGGCAAGAACTGGGCCGAGGCCGACGCCGACGTGGCCGAGACCCTCGATTTCCTCGAGTTCTACTCACGCGAGGCGCTGCGGCTGGCCAAGGCCGAGACGCCCATCCAGTACCCCGGCGAGCGCTGCGAGCTGCACTATATTCCGCTGGGAGTGGGCGCCGTGATTTCGCCGTGGAACTTCCCCTTTGCCATCATGGCGGGGATGACCGCGGCCTCGATCGTCTCCGGCAACACGGTGATCCTCAAGCCCTCGTCCGACGCGCCAACGATTGCGGCCAAGTTCTTCGAAGTGCTGGAGGAGGCGGGCCTGCCGCCGGGCGTGGTGAACTTCTGCCCTGGCTCCGGGGCGAGCTTCGGCAACGCCATCGTCGAGGACCCGCGGACGCGCTTCATCGCCTTCACCGGGTCGAAGGCCGTCGGCCTGGAGATTCACGAGCGCGCGGCCAAGGCGCGCCCCGGACAGATCTGGATCAAGCGGACGATCCTGGAGATGGGCGGCAAGGACTCGATCCTGGTGTGCGCCGACGCGGATCTGGACAAGGCGGTCGAGGGCGTGGCGGCCTCGGCCTTCGGCTTCAGCGGGCAGAAGTGCTCGGCCTGTTCCAGGGCGATTGTGGAAGCGCCGATCTACGACGTCTTTGTGGAGCGGCTGCGCGAGCGGGTGGCGAAGTTGACCGTGGGCGACCCGGTGGAGAACCACAACCTGGGCCCGGTGGTGAACGAGGCGGCGCTGAAGTCGATGCTGGCGTATATCGAAACAGGCAAGCGGGAGGGGCGGCTGATCGCCGGCGGCCATGCGCCGGGGATCGACGGCGGCTACTTCCTGGAGCCGACGATCTTTGCCGATGTGGCTGCGGACGCCCGGCTGGCGCAGGAGGAGATCTTCGGGCCGGTGTTGGCGCTGATCAAGGTCGCCAGCTTCGAGGAGGGTCTGGCCGTGGCCAACAACACCGAGTACGGCCTCACTGGCTCCATCTACTCGACCGACCGCGCCAAGCTCGACCACGCCCGCCGCGAGTTCCACGTGGGCAACCTCTACTTCAACCGCAAGTGCACCGGGGCGATGGTGGGCGCGCATCCCTTCGGCGGCTTCAATATGAGCGGGACGGATTCGAAGGCCGGCGGGCCGGATTATCTGCTGCTGTTTACTCAGGCCAAGAGCGTGGCGGAAAAGCTGTAGGGGCGGAGTTGGCGGGGTTAGCGCGCTGCTCGACAGGCCGATGGTTTCCCAGGTCCCAAAAATCGGGACCTGGGCGCCCGGCATCAGGCGCAGCGATTTTGCGCCTCGACATAGGCGCGAAGGACTGCGTTCATGCGCGTCAGGTGTCCTTTGCCGTTTGATTTGAACCACTCGACCACGTCGCTGTCCAGGCGCAGATGCACGGAGATCTTTCCCGGGGGCAACACCACGTGTGCGGACTTCCAGAACTCCTCGCCGAGGGATTCCGCCTCGGGGGCGTCGGCGCGGGTCTGATCCAGACCGCGCTCGCGCATCTCTCCGATTTCGCTAAGCGAATGTCTCGCGATAGTAGATTTCCTGCTCATCTTTACTCGCTTTCTGGGCGCTGACGATGCGGATCAGGTTTTCGGCGCGCCAAGTGAAGACGACACGGTAGACATCGACGCCAACCCTGCCCAGGGCGATCCAGCGCGGTTCGCCTTAATCCTCGCGATCGTCGATGCGCTCCAACCTCTCGCAAGAGAAGATCGCCGCGGCGGTCAGGAAGGAGACGCCATGCTTTTCCAGATTGCTCCTGGCCTTGGCCTCGTCCCACTCGAACTCGAGCTCGTTTTCCGGCATCGAACGAATCTCATTATGGACACATTTGTGTACACGCGTCAACCGAGATTGTAGCGATCTGAATGCGCTATTTTGGACTGAAAGCGGGGGCGTGAGCTGTCCCGATCGCCAAGGATGGATTTGGGGCGCACAGCGCCCGGCGATTCATCGCTTGGCTGCCTTGTTCGGCTGCTCGCCAGCCTGCGTCGCAATACCCGTCAATTCTTGAAGATTTCGTAGGCTGCGTTGTCGCCGAGCTTTGAAAGCTTCGCATGAGTAAACACTCTTTTGATCATCGGCCACCAGCCGAAGAAGCGCCCGGGTCGCCGAGCTTTGAAAGCTTCGCATGAGTAAACACCTTGTATTGCCCTTCCGCTTCGTGGTACTGCCAGACATCTCCAGTTCGAGTGTCAAAAAAGTAATCCTCCCCTTGAGAGGTAGAGAACTGCACGCCGGCAAACGGCCCCTCGGCTTTGACAGTTGTGGGTGGGTTAACGTAATCCCGGCAGCCGATCAGCACAAGCATGAAGGCAATGACGGTAAGGACGGCTTTGGTGTAAAGGTCTGGTTTCATGCACCACAGTATAGCACCGCTCAAGAACCTGCCAGAACCGACCCATTGCATCTTCGTCAACTCCGCCACCATCCAACTGCTTGGAGGGCTTACACGTGAGCAAGATTGTTCGTTTCCACCGGCTGGGTGGTCCTGAGGTATTGCAGTTCGAGGAGATGGAGCCGCGGCAGCCGGGGCACGGCGAGGTGCTGCTGCGGGTCCAGGCAGCCGGGCTGAACCGGGCCGAGGCGCTCTACATGCGCGGTCATTACCTGGAGCAGCCGCAACTGCCTTCGCGGCTGGGCTACGAGGTCTCCGGCGTGGTGGAGGCTGTGGGCGAGGGCGTCGACGCGCGCTGGCTGGGCAAGCAGGTCTCGACCGTGCCCGGCTTCTCGCAGAATCGCTACGGGTCGCTGGGCGAGTGGGCGCTGGCGCCGGCGGTGGCGCTGGCCGAGTACCCGGCCAACCTGGGCCCGGCGGTGGGCGCGGCCATCTGGATGCAGTACCTGACCGCGTACGGCGCCCTGGTTCACCTGGGTAAGGCGGGGCCGGGCGACTTTGTATCGATACCGGCGGCCTCGTCGAGCGTGGGCCTGGCGGCGATCCAGATTGTGCGCGACCAGGGCGCCACGGCGATTGCCGTGACCCGCACCGGGGCCAAGCGCGAGGAGTTGCTGGAGCTGGGCGCGCACCATGTGATCGCGAGCGAAGAGGAAGACTACGTGGCGCGGATCAAAGAGATCACCGGGGGCCGCGGCGCGCGGCTCACCTTCGACCCGGTGGCCGGCCCGGCCGTAGAGCGGCTGGCCGAGGGCGCCTCCCGCGGCGGCACCATCTTCATCTACGGCGCGCTGAGCGGCCAGCCGACGCCCTTCCCTCTGGGGCAGGCGCTCTGGCGCGGTCTCGTGCTGCGCGGCTATACGCTGATGGAGGTGACGGCCGACGCCGGCGTGGCGGAGACGGCGAAGAAGTACGTTTACGACCGGCTGGCCGACGGGCGCTTCGTGCCCAGGATCGCGCGGGTATTTCCGTTTGCCGAGGCGGCCGAGGCCTACCGCTATCTGGAGTCGAACCAGCAGGTGGGCAAGGTAGTGATCACGGTGCCGTAAGAGCAGACAGGCCGGGCGACAGGAAACGGGGGAAGGCTCAGGCCTTCCCCCGTTTCTTCAGCGAATCGAATCCGCCCGATTCAAGCGGCGGGGCCAGGCGGCCGCTCAGGCGACGGCGGCCGAGGCGGCTTCCTCGGCTTCGAGCCTGCTGCCGACTTCGGCGGCGGCCTGGGCCAGGACGCGGTGGTGGATGGTGAACAGAGCCAGCTCCAGACGGTCGCTGACGCCGGTCTTGTCGTAGATGGAGCGCAGGTAGTTTTTGATGACCTGCTCGGTGGTCTTGAGCCGGGTGGCGATCTCGCGGTTCTTGCAGCCCTGGACAATGAGGGCGACGATGCGCATCTCCTTGGGGGTGAGGCGGTCGCGGACGCGGCGGCCCACCTGGTCGTCCTCCTGCGACTCGACCTGGAGGATCTGCGGCGGCTGCCAGACGCGGCCGGAAGCGACCGTATGCACGCACTCGATCAGCGCCGGGCCGGTGACATTGCGAAAGGCGACACCGCGAAAGCCCTGCTGCAGGTAAGGGGCCGCGCCGTCGTTGTTTTCCGCAATGACGATGCCGCGGCTGCCCATGCTCTCCAGCAGCGTTCGCAGGCGGGTCATGTCGGGCCGCAGCGAGGCGGCAAAGAGAACGATGGAACCGGGAAAGGTGGAGATGGCGTGATTCAACCGGTCCAGGTCGGTGCACTGGGCGATGATGCGGAGGTCCTCGTCCATGGCCAGCACCTTGGCGGTCCCAGCCCGGAAAATGGCCTGCGAGTCGGCCAGAATGATCTTGTTCATAGTGCGTGTCCCATCCACCACAAGAACGCTCCGCGGGAAGCTCCGGGCTTTGCGATGCACTGTGGGAGACTGATCTCCCCCGGCGGACCTGCTCCCGAATCGGCTCCCACTGCTTGATGCAGTATCGGCAGTTTGCAGCAAAGACCTGAGGTGTTTCGAAATACAACAGGGGCCTGTCCGCCACATTCCTTCCGTGATGGTGAGCGACCATTTCTGGACAGCACTTCGGTAACTTTTCCCTGCATACGAGATTACAGCCTGGAAAACAGGTTGCGCACGAAAAATTCGAACCTTGTGTACCGCTCCGGTGAATGGCGGCGGGTTGGGGAGAGGGAGCGGCCGGAATCGGTCCGGGGCGGGGGTGGGATTCCCGCCCGCCGTCTTTCTTCGCGCTTCCCCTGCGGCGCGGTAAAGAGCTGGCAGCGCAGGCCGATGGAGGGAGGGAAGGGTACGGGATGAACGATCGCTGCGAGCTGCTGGAAGCGGTATTGGAGTGCCTGCCGCAGGGGATTGCGTTGATGACGGCTGAGGGGCGGCTGACCCTGTGGAACCGCGCCGCCGAGGAGATCACCGGCTACAGAGCCGCGGAGTTGCTGGGGCGGCAGGTTCCGGAAGGGCTGGAACCGCTGCTGATGGCCTGGAAGCAACTGGGGGCCGGGGCTCTGAGCCGGCCCGGAGCCACGGGCCGCGGAGCGCTGGCGCGCCTGGAGCACAAACTGGGACAGACGCTGGGCGCGATGACCCACGCGCTGATCCTGCGCGACGGGCTGGGAGCGCAGTTGGGCGTGGCCGTGCTCTTTCACTCGACGGAAGACATGGACGTCCTGCCCCGCGGCGAGTGCGCCGGCGACGAGCAGGTGACAGAGAGCCAGGCCGAGATGGAAGAGCGGCTGCAGACGGTCTTCGCCGATCTTGTCGAAGGCGGCCCGCCCTTCGGCCTGCTCTGGATCGCCGTCGACCAGTCGCCCGAGCTGCGCAAGACGCATGGCGCGGGCGCCTGCACCGCGATGCTGGAGAAGGTGGAACGCGCCGTTTCGAACGGGCTGCGGACGGGCGAGGCGATGGGGCGGTGGGGGGACGATGAGTTCCTGGTCATCTCGCACGAGCGCTCGCCGGCGATGCTGGACGAGCACGCGCGCACGCTGGCCGGGCTGGCGCGCACGGCCGATTTCCGCTGGTGGGGCGACAGAATCACGCTCACAGTCAGCATCGGCACGGCGCACAGCGAACCGGGCCAGACGCTGGCCGGACTGCTTCAGTCGGCCAAAGACGCGATGCTCGCCAGTTTCCAGGCCGGAGGAAACCAGATCGCACCGGCTCCGGGGAGGAAGCAATGTACGCCATTCTAGGCATCCTCATCGTCTTCGCCGCCGTCATCGGCGGCTTTCTCATGGAGAAGGGCCACCTCGAGGTGCTGCTGCAGCCGGCCGAGTTGCTGATCATCGCCGGCGCCTCGCTGGGCACATTGATGGTGGCCAACCCCATGCATATCCTCAAGGGGATCGTGGGCGGCCTGACGGGAATCCTGAAGGGCTCGAAGTTCGGCAAGGAGCGCTACCTGAACACGCTGAAGATGATGTACCAGTTCCTGAACAAGGTGCGCAAAGAGGGACTGCTGAGCGTGGAGATGGACGTGGAGAAGCCGCGGGAGAGCTCCATCTTCAAGAACTATCCGGACTTTCTCGGCGACCACCACGCCTGCGACTTTGTCTGCGACACGCTGCGCATGGCCATCACCGGAGGGGTGGAGCCGTTCGACATGGACCAGATGATGGAGCTGGACATGGAGGTGCACCACCACGGGGCGACGCAGCCGATTTCGGCGCTGTCGACCGTGGCCGACGCGCTGCCCGGTCTGGGCATTGTGGCCGCGGTGTTGGGCGTAGTGATCACCATGGGCGCGCTGGGCGGCCCGCCGGAGGAGATTGGCCACAAGGTAGCGGCGGCCCTGGTGGGCACCTTTCTCGGCATTCTGCTCTGCTACGGCGTGGTGGGCCCGCTGAGCGCCAACATGAGCAAGACCGCCGACGAGCACAACAGCTATCTGCACGTGCTGCGGGTGCTGCTGCTCTCGTTTCTCAAAGGCGCGGCGCCGATGATCGCCATCGAGATGGGACGGCGCGCCATTCCCGCGCACGTCAGGCCCGGCTTCGACGAGATGGAAAAGCGCTGCAAGAACATCCAGGCCGACGCCGCGGCCGCCTGAGCCTGAACGCGGAGACAGGGAGCACAAGCGCATGACGGCCAAAAGCCAACCGATCATCGTCATCAAAAAGAAAGGCGGTCACGCCGGCCACCACGGCGGCGCGTGGAAGGTGGCCTATGCCGACTTCGTCACCGCCATGATGTCGCTGTTCATCGTGCTTTGGCTGATGAACTCCAGCGAGCAGATCAAGAAGGCGGTGGCCGGCTACTTCAACGACCCCAAGGGCACAGCCAACCTGCTCGGCACCACCATGAGCGGCAACGGCGTGAGCATCGTCGAAAACAAGGATGCCCTGGACAAGCTGAAGGCCAGGCTGGAAGAGGAGATCCAGGCCAAAAAGGACCTGGAGAAGCTCTCCAGTCAGATCGAGATCACGATTACGGCCGAAGGACTGCGCGTCGAGCTGATCGAGGACAAGAACGGCACCTTCTACCAGAGCGGCAGCGCGCGGCTCAGCGAGAGCGGCCAGGAGTTGCTGGCGCTGCTGGCCGGCGAGCTGAAGACCCTGCCCAACGAGCTGCTGATCGAAGGCCACACCGACGCCACGCAGTACTCTTCCGACGCCAGCTACAGCAACTGGGAGCTCTCGGCCGACCGCGCCAACACCGCGCGGCGCCTGCTGCAGCAGGACGGCGTGCGCGGCGACCAGGTGACGCAGGTGCGCGGCTACGCCGATCAGTTGCTTCGGGTGAAGGGCAACCCCTACGACCCGTCGAACCGGCGCGTCTCGATCCTGGTGAAGAAGGGCGCCAAGCCTGTGCCGGAACTGCACGGCGCGCAGGTTGCAGGTGAGGTCAACGGGCCCAGGCCGCCGGAACCGGCGTCCGCTCCGGCGCCCGCTCCGGCCCCTGCGGCGCAGCGGGCCGCGACGCCTGAGC
>JBAVMZ010000381.1:0-1701 GCA_049690595.1 Occallatibacter sp.
GCCCCAGTCCGAGGTAAGCCGGCGCAGGATGGTGTTGGCCACCACGGCCGGGAAGGCCAGGTTCAGCAGCCCCGAGGAGTGCGGCATGCGGATCTCGAAGCTCAGGCAGAGAGTCTTCTCGGTGACGGCCATAATGCGCGCCACCTGCGTCTGCATCTGCCGGCGCTCGAAGTTGAAGCTCAGCCCCACCGGCTGCCAGGCGCTGGTCAGCTCGCGGCAGACGATCTCGACCACCGAGCCGAGAATCGACTCTTCGATGTCGGTCAACTCACGCAACGGGCCGTCGCGGCCTTCTCCCCCGAGTAGCAGATCGATCACCGGCGGCGCCAGCGCAAGATCCAACTGCAGCACCGAGAGCGCGCCCAGCGGTTCCAGCCGGACCGAGGCCACGTAGCTGATCTCGGGAATGCGCAGCAGGAACTCGTTGAAGGGAATCTGCTCGGCCGAAACCAGGTTGACCTGAAAGCGGGTCCTGAGCCAGGCGGCCAGATTGTGGGTCAGGTTGCGGGCAAACAGATCGTTCAGCATCGAAATGGCGCGCAACTGGTCGGTCGAGATCTGACCGGCCGAGGAGAAGTTGTACGGCACCACGCGTGCGCGCACCTCGCTGTGCGCCTTTTCCGCCGTCTGGCTCCGCGCCGCCTGAAAGAGCGCATCGATCTCGTCCTGCTTGAGGTTCTTCTCCATCGGCCTTGCCTCCTTCCCCGCCCCTGCTCTTTCCTCTGCCGGAAGGCCCGTTTTCTTCCGTCCCGTCCCGCCTGTCCAACCCGGTCTGCTTCAGCCCCGTACCCCGGTCCGCGCCCAGAAGCCCAGGTCAGCGCCGCCCGGCCCCGGCGGCCTTGCGCCGCGGCCCTCGTTCGAAGGTCCCGCGGGCTGCCAGATCCTTGAGCGCCGCCCGCAGATGCGCCACGGCCGAGGCGTGCACCTGGGAGACGCGCGACTCGACCACCCCCAGCGCCAGACCGATCTCGCGCATCGTCATCTCCTCGTAGTAGTAGAGGCTCATCACCAACCGCTCGCGGTCGGGCAGGTTGGCAATGGCCCCGGCCAGCCGGTCTTCGAGCTCGCCCCGAAGGCAGCGAAAGAGCGGGTCCTCCTCGGGCCGGCCAGGGACGTAGGCCAGCTCCTCCTCGCCCGAGTCCTCGTTCCGCTCCATGTGCAGGGTGCCGATCTCAAGCCCCTTCAGGTCACCCAGCAACTGCTGATACTGGTCCAGATCGAGCCCCATCTCCCCGGCCACCTCGCTCTCGCTCGGGGCGCGGCCCACCCTCGCCGTCAGCACCCGGATGGCCTCCTCGACGGCGCGGCCCTTGCGGCGGAGTTCGCGCGGGCTCCAGTCCAGCGTGCGCAGGCTGTCCAGAATCGCGCCCCGGATGCGGAACTGCGCGTAGCTGCGGAACTGGACCCGCTTGGCCGGGTCGAACTTGGCGAAGGCGTCCATCAGGCCGACGACCCCGGCCGAGACCAGGTCTTCGATGTCGACGTGCTGCGGCAGCCGCTCATGGATGCGGCGAGCAAGAAAGCGCACGATGGGCAGGTGTTCGAGCAGAACCCGCTCCTGCTCGCTGTTCAGCACGGGCGCGGCCCCCGCTCCGGGAGGATAGCCCTCCGGGTAGCCTCCACCCCGTCCACCTATGCTCTGATGCTGTGCTGCGGCACCCCATTCCGTCCCCCTCGCCCCATATCCCCCAAGTGTGTCGT
>JBAVMZ010000382.1:0-5549 GCA_049690595.1 Occallatibacter sp.
CTCCGGCTTTCCACGCGTGCACAAACGCACTGGATATGCGGCGAATGTTCAATCCTGTGAGACACGCAGGCTAAAGCGGCACCCGCTCCGCAAACAGCCGCGCCAGCCGCGCCACGTTGCGCTCGAGATTGTACTTGTCCAGCACCCGCTCCCGCGCGCTTGCCGCCAGCCGCTCGCGCAGCTCGCCATCGTCCATCAGCCGCGCCAGCGCCGCCGCCAGCTCGTCCACGTCCGAGGCCGCCACCAGCAGTCCGTCCACGCCGTCGCGAATCAGCTCCGGAATCCCCGCCACCCGCGTCGAGACGCACGGAATCCCCATCGCCATCGCCTCCATCAGCACCACCGGAATCCCCTCGGCAAAGCTGGGCAGGGCAAAGGCGTTGGCCGTCGAATAGAACGAACGGATGCGGTCCTGGTTCACCGCGCCCTCGAAGATTATCCGCTCCGGGATGGGGCCGTGGTCGGCGTGCCGGCGCAGCGAACTCGCGTCTGGCCCCGTGCCCACCAGCCGCAGCCGCACCCTCCGGCCCGCGGCGGCCAGCTTCTCCACCGCCTCGATCAGCAGGTGCTGCCCCTTGGCCGGAGTCAGCCGCCCCACGCACAGCACCTCGAAGAAGTCGCCCGAGGGCCGCCGCAGCGCGGGTGAAAACTGCGTCGGGTCCACGCCCAGGCGGACCACGCTCATTCTGGCCCAGTGCGCGTACGGTGAGAGGTACATCAACTGGCTGCGCGCGAAGGAGCTGATGCAGACCAGGAAATCGGCTGCCTCCACCTTCCGCGCCAGGTGCTGCCCCTCGGCGTTGAAGAACTCGTCCGGCCCGTGCACCGTGATGGAGAGCCCGAAGCCGAAGACGCGCTTGACGTAAAGGCCCACGGTGGCCGCCTGCTGCGCCAGGTGGCAGTGCAGGTGCGCCAGCCGCTCGCGGCGCATCCAGCGGCCCAACATCAGCGCCTCGGTAAAGTACATCAAATGATAGAAGAGCCGCCGCGGGTCCGGCCCCCCGAGCCGCAACGCCAGCCCGAGGCCGCGCAGATAGCCGCCGGGCCTGCCGAAGAAGCAGCCCAGGTGCGCCGCGAGCGCGCCTCCCAATCCGTGGCTCTTTACGCAGTAGGTATGCGCCACCTCCGCGGATTCTTCCGCGGTCAGGCGGCTCGCCGGCCGGTCGGGCGGGTTGATGGAGGCGGTAGCGATGCGGAAGCCCAGCGCGCGCAGCCGCACCACCTCGCGCAGGACGAAGATCATCGACAGCGTCGGGTATTGGCTTACCAGGTAAGCCAGGGAGCGGACCTGCACCATCGAGGCCAGCGAAGCCGACGAGAGCACCGGCGAGAGCGCCGCTTCCGATTCTCCGGCCAGGTTCAGGATCGACATGGTGCTGTCCTCTTAGCAGAGACGCCGTTACGCCGCCCGGGATGCCGCTCCGCCGCGACCCCTGCCCGGCGCGGTCGGCTGCGAGCTACCACTCTAAAAGCATCCGCCGGCAAGAGGCAAGGAATCAAGCAATTCCGCCGCCGGCGCGCACAAGTTCGCACCCCTCCGGCCGGAAGGGAAGGCAAGGGTTCTGCCACCCGCCTGTTTTGTTGTACCTTTAGCTGTTGGCTGCGTGGGCGCTCGGGCTGTGGCCTCCGCCCTCGCTCCACCCCATGTCTCTGCCAGGAAGAAGGCGGTTCCTTATGATGGAATTCCACATCGCGCGCGCCGCACGCCAGCGCTACCAGTTCGCGGAGTCGCTGTTCTCCTATACCGGCAACGTCGTCTTTGCCAATCTGGCGGCCTGCCGCGAGTTCGCTTACCGCATGAACCAGGTGCGCGACGCCGCCCACCACCCCGAGCGCGCCATCCACGCCGGCCAGCTCTTCGCCATGGGCCTCATCGACGAGGCCAGCCACGTGCTCATGGCCCACTACCGCAAGGAGTTCGATCCCGAGGCCATGACCAGCGCTTTGGACTGGTTTGCGGCCAGGGTCGGCCCGGAAGAAGTCGACCGCCTGCTGCTCAAGTTCGTCGAGCAGTTCCCGGGCAGCAGCGTGATCCGCGGCCTGGAGACCCCGGCCCAGTGGCTGGCCGGCCAGACCGAGGGCATGACCCACCGCGCCGCCGCCTTCGAAGAGATGCTGCTGCTCTGGACCGCCAACCGCAACCCCGCCTTCCAGCCCTTCGACGAGCTCTTCGAGGAGAAGGAACTGGCGGAGAAGACGGTCTATCGCGAGGTCACGCAGCAGCTCGACGACTACTTCGCCACCCGCCCCCTGGTTCCGTTGCCCGATGCCGAGCCGGTGAGCCTGCTCAAGCTGCTTCGCGCGCCGGCCGAGGGGGCGCCCCTATCGCTCGCCGACCAGCTTGCCCTCATCCGCAAGCTCTGGAAGCCGCTTCTCGGCGACGCGCTCGACCGCTTCCTGCTGATGGCCGGCGAGGTGCTGCGCGAGGAAGAGTTGGCCATCTGGATGCAGTTCCATCCGCCCTCTCAGTCCGCCGAAGAGGCCGAGGAGCACCGCCGCCGCACCGGCCAGGCCCGGTGGGGCGGGGTCACCGCCAGCGCCGAGGTACCCGTCTTCGGCGATCCGGCCTTCGAGTACGAGAAGTTCTCGCCCGACACGGCCTGGATGCCCACCGCCGTGCTCATCGCCAAGAGCACCTACGTTTGGCTGGCCCAGCTCAGCAAACAGTACGGCCGTACAATCAACCGCCTGGACCAGATCCCCGACGAGGAACTGGCCATGCTCGCCGCGCGCGGCCTCAACTCCCTCTGGCTCATCGGCGTCTGGGAGCGCTCTCGCGCCTCGAAGACCATCAAGCAGCTCTGCGGCAACACCGACGCCGTGGCCAGCGCCTACTCGCTCTTCGATTACAAGATCGCCGAGGACCTGGGCGGCGAGGCGGCCTATACCAACCTCCGCAACCGCGCCTTCCGCCACGGCATCCGGCTGGCCAGCGACATGGTGCCCAACCACATGGGCATCGATTCGCCCTGGGTGGTCGAGCATCCCGAGTGGTTCATCTCCCGCCCCGAGCCCCCCTACCCGGCCTACTCCTTCAACGGCCCCGACCTCTCCAGCGACGGCCGCGTCGAGATCAAGATCGACGACCACTACTTCAACCAGACCGACGCCGCCGTGGTCTTTCAGCGCCGCGACCGCTCCAGCGGCGAAACCCGCTTCATCTACCACGGCGACGACGGCACCAGCTTCCCCTGGAACGACACCGCGCAGCTCGACTACCTGAACCCGGCCGTCCGCGAGCAGGTCATCCAGACGATCCTCTACGTCGCGCGCCTCTTCCCGGTGATTCGCTTCGACGCGGCCATGACCCTGGCCAAGCGCCACTTCCATCGCCTCTGGTTCCCCGGCCCCGGCTCCTCCGGCGCCATCCCCTCGCGCGCCGAGTACGCCATGAGCGACGCGGATTTCAATCGCATCATGCCGCACGAGTTCTGGCGCGAGGTCGTTGATCGGGTGGCCGCGGAAGTTCCCGGAACGCTGCTTCTGGCCGAGGCCTTCTGGCTCATGGAGGGTTACTTCGTCCGCACCCTGGGCATGCACCGCGTCTACAACTCGGCCTTCATGGTGATGCTGCGCGACGAGGACAACGCCAAGTACCGCTCGGTAATCAAGAACACACTCGAGTTCGACCCCGACGTCCTCAAGCGCTACGTCAACTTCATGTCGAACCCCGACGAGCGAACCACCATCGACCAGTTCGGCAGCGGCGACAAGTGCTTCGGCGTCGCCGTCATGATGTCCACCCTCCCCGGCCTACCCATGTTCGGACACGGCCAGGTCGAGGGCTTCACGGAAAAGTACGGCATGGAGTACTACCGCCCGCGCTACGACGAGACGCCCAACCAGTGGCTCGTTGACCGCCACCAGCGCGAGATTGCCCCGCTGCTCCAGCGCCGCTGGCTCTTTGCCGAGAGCGCCAACTTCCTGCTCTACGACTTCTACCACGCCGACGGCGGCGTCGATGAGAACGTCTACGCCTACTCCAACCGCAGCGGAGAGCAGAGCGCGCTTGTCGTCTACAACAACCGCTACGGCCAGACCCGCGGCTGGATCGACTTCTCCGCCGCCTACGCCGATAAGTCCACCGGACAGGTCCGGCAGCGCCGCCTCGCCGAAGGTCTCGCCGTCGGCGGCAACCGCAATGCCATCCTCGCCTTCCGCGACTCCCTCACCGGCCTCGAATACCTGCGCCGCGCCGGCGAGGTGGCCGAGCGTGGCCTCTACTTCGAGCTGCACGCCTACCAGACCCACGTCTATCTCGACTGGCGCGAGCTCTACGCCACCGCCGAGAAGCCCTGGGACCGCCTCTGCGACCACCTCAACGGCCGCGGCGTTCCCAACCTGGACGAGGCCCTCGACCGTCTCGAGCTCAGCCCGGTCCACGATGCCCTGCGCGCCCAGCTCGATCCCGCCGTCGTCCGCCTCTTCGCCGACCTGGCCGAGCATCCCCGCACCCTCGCCGTCGGCGTCAATACCTCCATCGAGTTCGAGCGCACCGAGTACTTCGAGGCGGCCTGGTGGCGCTGCGAGAGCTTCCTGCGCGTGGCCCAGAAGGCCTACCTGGCCCGCATCGGCGGCGCTGAGAAGCTGGCCGGAGGCCCCCCCGCCAATCCCGGCTTCCTCGGCCCCGTCTTCCGCGAGCGGCTGCGAGCGGCCATGCGTATTCCCGCCACCGAGGCCTTCTCGCCCGCCCCCTGGCCCCCGGCTGCCCGCCGCATGGTGCCCAGTCCCAGCCCCCAGTTCACCGCCACCGCCATCTGGGGCCCCGTCCTCGCCTGGTGCGCCCTGGAAATGCTGGCCGAGTCCATTGACGCCGCCAACCCGGAGCGGGTGGCCCTCGACATCTTTGACCGCCTCCACCTGCGCGAGCCCTTCGCCCTCGCCTTCCAGTCGCTCGGCTTCGAGGGCGAGGAAGGCTGGCGCGTAGCCGCCCGCATCAAAGTCGTTCTGCTGGCCGGCGCCGGCGTTGCCAAAGAAGCCCCCGCCGAGCCCGCCGCCGAAGCCCCCGCGACCCCGGCAGCCGAGCCGCCGGAGGCCGCTCCGGCCCCCGGCGATTCCCCTGATCGCGTCACCCTTTCGCCCTCGCTCTGGCTTGATCACGACGTGCGCTGGCTAACCGGCGTCCACGCTGCCGGCGGCCAGGTCTACCTGGTCCGCGAGCTTTACGAGGAGCTGCTCTGGTGGCTGCAGATGCCCGCCCTCCTGCGCCTGGCCGGCGAGCTGGCGCCCAGCCGCAAGGCCGTCGAGCGCCTCGGCCACACCATCGACGAGGCTCTGGCCACCGCCGCCGCCGCCGGCTACCGCGTCGACCTGCTCTCCGGCTCCGCCCAGCCCGAAGCCGAGGAGCAGGTCACAGCCGAAGCCCCAGCCGAAACCCCAGCCGAAGCTCCGCAGGAAGACGCGCTCCCCGAAGGCCCCGACGAACAGAAACTCGAACCCGAGGAAACCGAAGCGCCCACAGCCGTCATTGACCCCGTCATCGAACCGCCCGAATCCGGACCCGAACCGGCATAGCCCGTTCGCCGTCAAATAGCAGCGCCGCTCCGCAA
>JBAVMZ010000383.1:0-4265 GCA_049690595.1 Occallatibacter sp.
ACAAGGAAACAAATCCGGTGGCTCGTCGGAGCGAGCGCGGGCGGGGACGCCCGCGCTACAGCCGGCCAGGAGGCCAGCGCTACTGTTTCGTGCGCCGCGGGTCGGCAACACCGGTGGGGGACTAACAAGAAACAAAACCGTAAATTCAACAAAAAAGACAAATCGGAATGACAAGCCCGTTTCATCCATCGCGGGCCGGATGCGCCGGTGCGCGACTGTCGCAAAACCGTATCCCCGCCCCTCTGGCCGCCATGACGAATCTGGATAGGCATTCACGCTGTTTCAAGCCCGATTGCTCCGGGTCATCCGGCGTGCCGTTTGTCAGCCTCCGGAGCCTCTGCTACACTTTGGGGCGTTCACTCCTGCCGGTGGTTTTTGGGGCTATCTTCCTGCGATTGCAGTCCCGGACTGCCCGGGAGAAGGCCGGGTTCTGCCTGTTTCCTGTGGCTTCATCCCGCAGGGTTCTTCGCTGCCCTCAGTCGAGGCGCCCTGACCCCGCCGGGGATTTAGCATCGAATTGCCGCGCGGAGGGCGCGCTTTCTCGCTATAGGAGTTGAGGGGCTGGTGGAGCGTTGAAGCCGGAGCGGAGCAGCAACGGACGGGAGAACGGCAGGGTGGCGGCGCGGTGCGCGCAGGGAGGCCTCGAATGAAGGTAGCCGGACTCACCGACGTGGGGCGCAAGCGCCAGGGCAATGAAGACTGCTTCTGGGCAGACGAGGCCAGCGGGCTGCTGGTGCTGGCCGACGGCATGGGCGGCCACGCGGCCGGCGAGGTGGCCAGCGATCTCGCAGTTCGCACCGTGGCGGTCCTGATGGGCGCGCCGATGGAGGACTCGGGCGACCCGGATGCGGTCTCGGAGCGCATGGCCCAGGCCATTGCGGCGGCCAACCGGCGCATCGTTCAGGCGGCAGCGGCCGATTCAACCCTGAAGGGAATGGGGACGACGATCGTGGTCGCGGTCTGCGGCCCGGAGCGGGTGCACCTGGCGCACGTGGGCGACAGCCGGGCTTATCTGCTGCACGACGGAGCGCTCCGGCTGCTGACGCGCGACCATTCGCTGGTGGCCGAGATGGTGACGGCAGGCGAGATTACCGAGCAGGAGGCGCAGAACCATCCGTTGCGGTCGGTACTCTCGCGCAGCCTGGGCCAGCCGTCGGATGCAAAGCCGGATCTGGCTGTGGTTGACTGGGAGCCAGGCGACCGGCTGCTGCTCTGCTCCGACGGGCTCACGAACATGGTGGACGACGAAATGCTGGAGGCGATTCTTCGCTTCCACGGAAATGACCTTGCAGCCGCATGCCAGCAGTTGGTGGCGGCTGCCAATGCCGGCGGGGGCCTGGACAACATTACCGCGATCGTGGTTGCCCCGGAAGCGGGTTGAGGCGGAAGAAGCGTGTGCGCGCGGCGCGATTCCGAGGTCGCCGGCGAGGCAAGAAAACGGGGATCTAAAGCGAGCGGGCGGGTGGGACGAGTCCGCCGGGCGCCGCGCAGGCGCCGGAGAGAGCCGGGATGTTGATGCGAGACAAAGATGGGGGCCGGTTCAAGGTCATCAGGCAGTTGGGAGCCGGAGCTTTCGGGCGCACGCTGCTGGTCACCGACTCGAGCCGCAACGACGAGCAGGTGGTCATCAAGGTTCCCCACGACAAGCTCACCGAAGAGGCTCTGATCAACGAACTGATGCAGGCCAACGCCCTCTCGGCCAACCTGGTGGGTATGGCGCATCCGAACATTGTCCGCTGCTTCGGCTTCGGCAAGTTCCAGGACTTCTTTGTGATGATCCTGGAGTACGTGCCGGGGCGCGACCTGCGCGACATCATCGGCCCGGTGGACCTGGTGCGGCGGCCGCTCGATCCCAAGCGCGCCGTGGAGTACGTGACCAAGGTCTGCTCGGGGCTGGCCGTAGCGCACCGCATCAACCTTCTGCACCGCGACATCAAGCCGGATAACATTCGCGTCCGCGAGGACGATGACACGCCGAAGATCCTCGACTTCGGGATTTCAAAGATCATGGAGTCCAGCTACCGGCGGTCGGGCACGGTGGCGGGCACCATTCCCTACATGTCGCCCGAGTCGCTGGCCGGCCGCGCCTGCATGGCCTCCGACACCTGGGCCCTGGCGGTGACGCTTTACGAACTGGTCACCGGCAGAATGCCCTTCTGGGACGACAACGTCTTTACCCTCAAGCAGCAGATCGACACCCAGACGCCGGTGCCACCGCGCAAGTTGAACCCGGCCGTCGACGAACGGCTGAACGCGCTGATTCTGCGCGGGCTGGACAAGAATCCCACCAAGCGCTTCGAGAGCGCGCAGGAGATGCTGGACGCCCTGAGCGGCGAGAGCCTCGACCGCGAGATTGCCCGGCTGCGCGAGTCCTTCCAGGCAGGCAAGGAAGAAGAGGCCGAGAAGCAGGCGCGCGTGCAACTGATGCGCTTCTCCGGCGAGCCGCGGCTGTTCATGCTGATTGGCGAGTTCGCCAACCGGCGGCAGCAGTACGCGCAGGCCGAGGCGATTGTCCGCCAGGGGATCGAGGCCTTCCCCGAGCACGCCGGTTTGTACTTTCACCTGGCGCCGGCCTTGTGGAACCAGGGAACGTCGAAGAGCCCCGAGGCGATCACGGCCATGGAACGGGCTATCAAGCTGGGTCTCAATCCCGCGCAGGAGCGGCAGGCGCGCAACCTGCTGCGGACCTGGAAGGCGACCGGAGGGAGGATGCCATGATCTTCGCGCTGATTGTCGGAGTGGTGCTGGCCGGCCTGCTGGTCTTCGTGATGGAACGCCGCTCGAACCCCGCCGTGCAGTTGCGCAAGGCGGAGGCCGAGGAGGCGGCGGGCCGGACCGATGCCGCCTTGAAGCGCTTCGAGCGCGTGGTGGCGCTGGTGGACGAGGGCAAGGGCAAGCCCGAGGAGCGGGAAGACCTGGCCGCGCGGGCGCACCTGGCCGCGGCCGCCATCGAGCGGGAGCAGGGCTTAACCTCCCGCGCGGCCCGGCACTATCGCGAGGCGAAGAAGTGCGGGGCCACGCTGGATCAGGCGGCGGTGCTGCTGCTGGCCGAGCAGTTCGCCACAGATCGTGAGACCGGCGAAGAGGCGATCGAGACGTATCTCACCTACCTGCACGTGGGCTCCGGGAGCGGCGCGGCGGCGGCGCAGGTCTTTGCCACGGTGGACGCGCTCTGCCAGGTGAGCGAGGAGATGAAGCCGGCCCAGCGCAAGGCCGCGGCCGAGCTGAACCGGCGCGTCCTGGCCGCCAATCCGCGGGTGGAGAGCTCGCACTACTACCTGGCGCTGGCCAGCCTGCTGGAGGGCAAGACGCAGGAGGCGATCCAGGAGTTTGGCCGCGCGCGCGATCTGAATGCCAGCCGGCCCCTCACCTGGTATTGGCTGGCCGTCTGCCAGTTGCAGTTGCCGGCGCCGGATGTCGAAGCGGCCTGCGCGCTGGTGGACCGCTTCCTCGCCTTCCCCTCGCACGATCCCAAGAGCCAGCGGCGCGAGGCGCAGCTCTGCCGGGAGATTGCCCGCCGCCTGGTGGAGCAGACCGGCGGCTACGCGCAGGAGCCGGAGGCGGTGGGAGCCGGGGCGCATGCGGTGCTGGAGCGGGCCATCCGCTACCTGCGGATCGCCAGCCAGCGGCAGCCTGACTCGGCGGAGGATCTCTACAACCTGGGGCGGATCTACCGGCTCCAGCGCAACCATGCGGAGGCCATCGCTTCGCTGCGCCGGGCGGCTGAGATGGACCCCCGCGACTGGCACTATCCTTACCAGCTCGGCGTGGAGCACCTGGACCTGGGCGAGCTTCCGAAGGCCATCGAGGCGCTCGACCGGGCTCTCCGCATCGAACCGCGCTGCGAGCCGGCCCACGCCGTTCTGGGCGAGATCCAGTTCCACCTGGGCGAGCACGCCAACGCGGCCAGCCACCTGCGCGGAGCTCTGGAGGCAGGCGGCGCCAACCTGCGCCGGCTGGGGCTGCTGGTCTGCTCGCTCCACGCGCTGGGGCAGTACCAGCCCGCGGTCGAGTCTATCGCCAACTGGGCTCCGGAGATCAAGGCATTTCCCGGCGACGCGGAGGCAAGCCTGGTGGCCGGTTCCTGCTTCCTGCGGACAGGGCGGCTGGAGCAGGCGATCGCCTGGCTCAAGCCGCTTGCCGGCCGGCCGGACGCGGCGTATTTCCTGGGCTGCGCCTATGCCCGCGCCAAGCAATTCGATGCGGCGCGGAACTCATTCGACGCGCTGGTGGCTGGTGGTGGCGCCTGGGTGGGCCGGGCGGCG
>JBAVMZ010000384.1:0-18431 GCA_049690595.1 Occallatibacter sp.
ACGGAGTGCCTCGCTCGCCGCCCACTCGACGAAGGCGTTCGAGAAGATCATGGCGCCGTTGCCGCTCAAAAACAGCTCGACGACAAAGCTGCGCAGCCGCTCCTGGCCGGCCAGCGAAGCGGGCCACCAGCGGTCCCAGTTCTCGCGCCGCACCGCTGCCAGCGTCTGGTCGGTGGCCTGGATGTCCTTCGGCACCGTGTTCACTTCGCCCAGAAAACGGTCGCGGAAGGGCTTGAGCGTGGCGTAGTCCAGCAGCGAAACCGGCGGCGGCGCGGCAGGCAACAGGCTGCCCAACTGCGCGTCCGCATCGATCAGCCAGCAGTCAGCGCTCTCGCCGCCCGTCTGCGCGGCCAGTTGCGGGGGCAGTCCAGTGGCGCCGCCAAGGGCAAGCTCGGCAATGCGCTTTGCCTCGCCGGCGACGCGAAAGACCCGCGCACGGGCGTCCCAGGGCTTCCAGCCCGCCATCGGCGGCACCGGCAGGCTCTCCGGCAGCACAAGAAGAACCAGCCGGCCCGGTGCGGTCTGCACCGGCGCGGAGTCCCTGGCGGCCCGGTCGATCGCCGCGAAGACCCGCTGCACCTCACGCCGCCACTCGGCGTAGTAGGGCGAGCGCGCCAGTTGCGAGGCGTTCTCCATCGTGTCGGCGGCCTCGGAGAAGTTCCAGCGCGCCACTTCCATCTTCGCTTCCAGAGCGCGCAGCGGCCCGGTCAGCGCTTCCAGCTCGGGCGGCGAGAAGCTGGCCACCCCGCTCAGGAAGCCGCGCAGCCGCTTCTGCTCGAAGGGAAAGAGCGTGGCCCACGCGGCCAACTGCTGGTTCATCGATGGCCGCATCGTCACCGGAAGCCGCGCAATCTGCGCACGGAGCTCGTCCGGCCGTTTCACCTCGGCGGTCACTGCGTCGTCATTCCTCGCTTGCGTCATAGCCACAACCCCGGCAGCGGTTTGCCCGGCAGTTCCACGTTCTTCAACTCGAAGAGCCGCGCGATGGTGGGGCACAGGTCGGTGTGCTCCACCGGCTGCTCGATGGTCCCGGCGCCGCGCACCGCCTCGCCCAGCGCCAGCATCCACGTCAGCCGCGTCGAGTCGGAGTTCTGCCGGTGGTTGAAGAAGCCGTTGGTCGTCGAGCCATCCAGGTCGCGCCCGAACTCCGGCAGCACAAAGAGCGTGGTCTTGCCCGCGTAGGCCGGCAGTTGGCCGATCAGCGTCCACAGCTCCGAGACCAGCCGGTCCACGGTGCGAATCCCGCCCAGGTGCAGCGAGTAGGAGCCGAAGTGCGCCACCTCCATGTCGGAGAAGGTGATGGTCAGAAACGACGGGGCAAAGCGCCGCATCACCTCCGCGCTCACCAGGAAGGTGAACTCGTCGCCGGTCACCGGCGCGTTCGTGCGCACCAGGTTGTCGATGGCCTGCTGAATCACGCCCAGCGTCGGCGTGTCCAGCGACGAGGCCTCGCCCACGCTCCAGCCCAGGCCGTCGTAGTTGTCGCGGTTGAGCATCGCTTCCAGCTCCGGCTGCACGCTGGAGCGATCCGTCGAGTGCACCGCGCGCCCCTCGGCCGCCGCCCGCACCACGGCGTTGATCAGCAGTTGCTTGGGGAAGATCACGTTGGCCCCGTAGGCCGGGCCGAACTCGCGCGCCGAGCTGGCGCCGATCAGGCTGGTCAGCGCCTTGTTGCTCGAGATCAGCCACGCCTGGTCCTGGCGCAGCCGCATCTGCTTGCGCAGGTACTCGAAGAGCGTGGGCGAGACCGGCCGCGTCTTGCCCCAGTCGTCCAGCCTCTGCCAGTTGCCGCTCAGGATGCTCGATGTGGTGTTGTAGTGCGAGGTGACGCCGGCGTTGCGCACGGTCTCAAAGAACGCGGCCTGCTTGAGCAGCTCGCCGTGGAGGTGGGGAATGTTGGCCAGGCCTCCCTCGGCAAAGGTGTCTTCGCGCCGGATGCCCCCGCAGGCCACCAGGATCACCTTGCGGTCCGCTGCGGCGCCGCGCGCCTCGGCAAAGGCCATCGGCCGCGCCGCGGTCCACTGCTCCACCACGAGCGCCGCGGCCATCCTCATCAGATCGCGCCGGTTCAGTTCCATCGCCTCACGCTCATCCTTTGCAACGGTCTATCTTCCTTGGCGTCTCCAGGAACTCCCCATTCCCTCGGGGGCTAAAGCCCTGTCGATCTTGCAAGCCATAGCGTACGGGCTGAAGCCCGTACCCTTCAATCATTGACTGAATCAGAGGCTCCCTTAATTCCGCACATCCACCAGAAACGTCGTAATCTGACGCAGCCGCCGGTCAAGATCCTCGGCCTGCTGCTTCGAGTATTTCTTCTGCAAATCCATCTCCGTCTGGCCCTCCTGCTTTCGCCCCGTGCGCCAGTACGCCAGCGCCAGCCGGTAGTGCGCCTGCGAGAAATCCGGCTTCAGCGCGATCGCCCGCTCCAGCGGCGGAATGCTCTCGGCCCACTGGGCGCGATTCTGGCGCAGTTGCCCCAGTTCGAACTGCGCGTCGGCCAGCTTCGGGTCAGCGGCAATGGCGCCGGTCAGCAACTTCTCCGCCACCCCAAGCTGCTCGTCGCCGGCCGTGCCGTCCAGCAGCATCGCCGCCGCGTAGGCAGCCACCCGGGCATCGCGCGGATGAGCCTCGGCATAACCCGTCAGCGCCGAGCAGCGCGGCTGCGCCTGCTGCACCACCGCCGTGCACGACATCCCCAGCATCTCCGCGTAGAGCGCATTGTCCGGGTCGGCCGCCAGAAGGTCGGCAAAAACCGGTACAGCCTGGTCGTACTTGGCCCCGCCGAAGTACGCCGCCCCCAGCCCCAGCTTCATGCGCACGCTCTCCGGGAACTTGGCCGCCGCTGCCTCGAACTCGCGCACCGCCGCGTCGAAGGTCCAGTGGCGCAGAAACTCCACGCCCACCATCCACGCATTGGCCTCGCTCGGCTCCAGTTCCTGCGCGCGGCCAAACCGCCGCACCGCCTCTTCGTACGCGCCTTTCTTCTCCGCGATCTCGCCCAGCAGCGATTGCGCCGCCGCGGATCGATCCACCGCAGGGGACAGGGAGAGAGTATGCGCGGCATCGTCCAGGCGTCCGCAGGCCGCCAGCGCTGAGGCCAGGCCGAAGGTCAGGTCGTCGTCGCCGGGCTTCAAGGCGAGCGCCGCGGAAAATGCCTCCACGGCGCGTTCCGGCTTGTGCTCTTCGAGCAGCACCTGGCCAAGACTCTGCTGCGCGGTAACGCTCCGCGCATCGAGCCGCACCGCTGTTTCGAACTCGCCCAATGCATCGGGGTTTCGGTGGAGTTTGTACAGCGCCGCTCCCAGGTTGACGTGCGCCACGGCCGACCGCGGCCGCTCGCGCGCCGCCGCTTGAAGCAGAGCAAGTGCCTGCGAGTAATTTTCCCGCCCCGCATAGAGCAGCCCGAGCGACTCGTCGATCTCGAAGATGCCCGGATGCCTCTGGTGCAGCGACAACAAGATCGACTGCGCGCTGTCCAGATCGCCGCTGTCCTCAGCCGCCATCGCCGCCTGAAACTCCTGTTGCATCCCCGCGCTGGCCGGGGAGGATTGCGGCTGCGGCCGGGCCTGTTGCGGCGCAAGAGAAAGCACTCCCAGGACCAGAGAGAGACGAAACAGAAGCGGCAGGGACTTTTTCAACACCCAGTCCTCGAAAACTCGATGCGCGAAAGCAGATCGACGCTCCCAGTGTAGTGACAGCCGCCGATAGAAGCAAAAATGCGAGGAGATCCACCCGAAGGCGAATCTCCTCGCAGGGTGTTGCGTGTTACGGACACGTCTAAAGAGTCTTAGAACGCGTACCGCAGCGAGAGTTGGATGAAGCGCGAGTCGGGCGAATACCGCTGCAGCCCGCGCGTGCCCGTGATCTGGCCTGCGTTGTTGTTGATGTTCCCGTCGTTCGGGTTGCCCAACGCAGGGCTGTTGAAGAGGTTGAAGATGTCGGCGCGGAAGTCCAGCTTCTGCTCCCGGTAAATCGGGAAGGCCTTGAAGATGGAGGTGTTGACGCGCTGGTATCCGGGACCGTGGATCTGGTTGCGGCGGCCGCCTACGTAGCCAAGGATGGTTGACTCGTCGGTGACATAGTTGCCCTTGGTCAGTGGGTGGTCACCCGTGGCGGAGGCGTTCCATGGATTCTCGAAGGCGCAGGGGTTGAACCAGTGATTGTGGTTCTTTACCGAGGCCGGGCAGCTGACGGAGGGGTTGTTGGCCGGCGCGCTTCCGCCGCCCGTGTACGGGTCGCCGTGCCGGACGGCGCGCGCACCGATGTTGTCGGGAGTGCTGATGTTGTTCGGCCAGACGGTGAAGAAGTTGCCGGTCTGGGCGATGAACATGGCGTTGAGTGACCAGCCGCCCACGAGCTTGTCGGCGATCGCGTTGCTGTTGAGGAACCGGCGGCCCTTGCCAAACGGAGCCTCGGCCAGCGCGTTGAAGGTCAGGCGCTGACGCGTATCCCACGGCGAGTTGGAGTAGTCGAAGCTGAGCGGAACCAGGTGGTAGTTTGGTCCGCCGGAATCGCCACTGGAGCCCAGAGGCGTATCGACGTCGTCGAGCGAGTGCGACCAGGTGTAGGTAGCCAGCAGGTTGTAGCCGTGCGACATGCGCTTCTCGATCTTGGCCTGCAGAGCGTTGTAGTCGCTCATGCCGGCATTGACCTGGTTGGAGCTGCCGCCGGAGTGCGGGAACGGACGGTTATTCTGCGAGCCCTGACCGGGCGCCGCGGCCGCCATAGGCGCATTGGCGTCAACCAGAGCGATGAGGTGGCGTCCCGTGTTGCCGACGTATCCCACCGTTACCACCATATCCGAGCTGAGGCTCCGCTCCGCCGAGAGGTTCCAGGACTCCGTATAGGGTGTCTTCGGATTGATCTCGGCGCCGCGCATCGTCAGGCCGGTGGTGTTGGAGGCAAAGCCGGCGTTGATGATGGCCGTGTAGCCATTGCCGATGGTGATGTTGTCGCCAGGGCAAAGGTTATTGGTGCAAGACGGAGGGTTGAAGGTGCCGGTGAACTGGAAGGGATAGTTCTCGCCCAGGTTCGGCCAGTAACCAACGCTCTCCAGGCCGCCGAAGAACATGCCGAAGCCGACGCGGACCGAGGTCTTGGCGTCCGGCGAATAGGCGAAGCCTACGCGCGGCGCGAAGTTCGTCTTCTGAGCATTGAGCAGGTGGGGATTGCTGGTGCTGACCGGCGTGATCCCATCCTCGCTCAGAACCGTGCTGTAGTTCGGGTTGTAGTTGGTGTTGTTCATGAAGGTCTGGGCGTAGCTCCAGGCCTCGCTCGGAATCAGATACTTGGCCTTGCCGCTGCCGTAGCCGGTGGCTGGGTCGAAGCCCAGGGTGCCATTCGTCGGGCTGAAGGAGGCCTGGAAACCGCCTACGTCCTGGTAGGGCTGGAAGTACTCCCAGCGCACGCCGAGGTTGACGGTTAGATTCGGCTTCAGGCGCCAGTCGTCCTGGACGTAGAAAGCGTCGTTCCAGCGCTGGTCGCCGTTGGTCACTTCGTTGGAGAGGCCGGCGTCGTGCTGCAGGTCGAGCAGGAAGTCGGCAATGCCGGAACCGGTGTTGTTCACCGTGGAACCGCCGGAAATACCCGCGGTTGCGCGGCCAGTGTAGTTGTAGTAGCCGCGCGAATCCTGCGGCTGCAGGGTGGAGAAGCGGACGTTCTGGAAGGTGACGCCGCCCTTCAGCGAGTGGTTGCCCCAGATCTTCGTCACGTTGTCGATGATCTGGTAGACGTTCTCGTGCTCGTCGGTCGTGGACCAGGTGGGGCTGCCAAAGCCGGAGAGGCCGCTGACGCCAACCGCCGGGAGTCCGCCGTTGAGCGGGGCCACCGGGATGCCGCCAAATCCCTGGGATGCGGCGAAGTTCAGGTTGGCCGCGTTCGGGTGCTGGAAGCCGGTGTGCAGATAGTTGAAGCCAAAGCGCGCTTCGTTGGTCAGCGTCTGCGTAAAGACGTGGGTCTCGCTGAACATGAAGTTGGCGCCGTAGTTCTTCTGCTTGCCATCGTCGCCGAAACCGCCGCCGTCGAGGATGTTGCCCAGCGGGGGAGCGTTGTTGCCAACCTCGTTCGCGTAGCTATAGCGCGAGTAGGCCGTGTCCTTGGCGCTGATGGTGTAGTCCATGCGGGCATCCCACTGGAAGGTGTTGTCCTTCGCGGGACGCTCGGCGATGTAGTTGTTCCAGGTCTTTCCGTTGCCGGCGTTCGGCTTGGGGAAGTAGTTGAGGAACTTCAGTGCGGTGGCGTTGAGGATCCCCTTGGTGGATCCAAAGGAGCTCATGTCGTTGTTGGGAATGGCAACCGGAGCCGCATTGCCTGTCGGGTCCTGATAGTAGATCTGATGGGCGTTGCCGTCCGAGGTCAGACCGGTGTTCAGCAACTCGGAAAGGTTGCCGGTGCGCATCAGAGCGGTGGGAACGGTGTACGTGCCGGTCTCGCCGAAGGTAATGCGGGTGGCCTGCGCGTCGGCAAAGAAGAAGAGCTTGTTCTTCAGGAACGGCCCGCCGAGGGTCGCGCCGAACTGGTTGTCGTGATAGGCGGGAACCGACAAGTAGCCATTGGGGTTCCAGTCGTGCACGTCGAAGGCCGTGTTGCGGACGTACTCCCAGGCGCTGCCGTGGAAGCTGTTGGAGCCGGACTTGATGGAGGCGTTGACCACCGCGCCGGCCGAGTGCCCGAACTCAGCCGAGTAGTCCGAGGTCTGCACCTTGAACTCGGCGAGGGCGTCCGGCGGAGGATTCACCACAAAGCTGGCGCCGTTGTAGAAGTCCACGACGTTCGCGTTGTTGTCCACGCCGTCGAGGATGAAGTTGTTCTCCTCGGCGCGCTGGCCGTTGGCTTCAAAGTCGCCCTTGCCGCCGCCGCGGGAGCCGTCGGCTACGGCGGTGCCGGCCGAGAGCTGCGCGATGTAAACCCAGTTACGGCCGTTCAACGGAACACTGTTGATGGTCTCGGTGTCCATGGTCTGACCCACGGAGCTTTCCTGGGTCTGCATGAGCGGAGCTTCGCTGGTGACGGTGACGGTCTCGGTCGTGGCGCCCGGCTTCAGGGTCACAACGACGTTGAGACGCTGCTGAATGCCCACGTGCAGATTGGTCTCTGAAGTGGTCTCAAAGCCTGGCGCGCTGGCCGTAAGCTTGTAGGCGCCGATCTTGATCGGCGAGAAAACATAGACGCCGGCGCCATCGGTCTTCGATTTCAAAACCTGGCCCAGGTCGATGTTGGTGAGAGTTAAGCTGGCGTTGCCGATCACGGCGCCGGACGGGTCCTGAACAACACCCGTTATCGTGCCCTGGTCGGCCTGTCCCAGCAGGAAACGCGCCGGCGCGAGCAGCAGAGCAAGCACGAGCGTGGCGTAAATCCACTGGCGTTTGAACGTCATTCATTGCCTCCAAATGGCTGTCATTTTGTCCATGGTTTGCAAGTACGGTGCAGGAACCAGCCAGGCAGCGGAGTCGTGCGCCCGAAACAGGGCCTCCGGTCCGCCGGCTTTTTGATGTATACGATTACATCCGAGCATATTCCTGCTCCAGACCCGCACAGTACGCCTCGCCAGTAAACGTTGTCAAGGGCTTTTTTTTCACCGCCCCAACTGCCGTTTTCCCCCCTTTTCCCTCCATTCGCCTTCCCCGCGAAGTACAATCGTCCCAACTTCATCCTGCGGGGATATGCCATGTCCATCAGCATGCGCGAAATCGCCAAGCTCGCCGGCGTCTCCAGCGCCACCGTCTCCCGCGTCATCAACGGCTCCCCCCAGGTGACCGAGGAAACCACCCGCCGCATCCAGGGGATCATCAAGGATCTGAACTTCGTCCCCAACAACAGTGCCATCCACCTAAAGCGTGGAAAAAGCAACATTTACGGCATCATCATCCCCGACCTCAACAACCCCTTCTTCACGGAAACCATCAAGATCTTCGAAGAGCTCCTGGTCGGAAACGAGCAGGAACTCCTGGTGGCCAACACCGACTTCCATTCCACGCGCATGCAGCGTTCCGTCCGCCGTATGTTGCTCCGCCGCGTCGACGGCGTCGCCCTGCTGACCAGCGAATTCGAAGCCGCTCCCCTCGAGTCCCTGGTGCAAAACCGCATCCCCGTCGTCACCACCGACCACTACCGCACCGCCTGCGGCATGAGCGACATTGTTATCGATTTCGCTGGTGGAATGGCCCAGGTTGTCGCCCACCTCAAGGACCTCGGCCACCGCCAGCTCGGCTTTATCGGCGGCACCGAGGGCCTGGCCACCTCGCGCGTCCGCCGCGAGTCCTTCATGGACGCCGTGGTCAAGCAGGGGCTCTCGTCGCGCGAAGGCTGGATCGTCGAGGGCGACTTCAAGATCGAAGGCGGCCAGCAGGCCATGGCGCGCATCCTGGCCCAGCCCGAGGTCCCCACCGCCGTGGTCACCGCCAACGACCTGACCGCCATCGGCGCCCTGCGCACCGCTCACGAGATGGGCCTGCGCATCCCCGGCGACATCTCCATCACCGGCTGCGACGACATCGCCATGGCCGACATCGTCTTCCCGCCCCTGACCACCATCCGCATCTCGCGCCGCGACTATGCCGGCCTGCTCTTCGAGGCCCTGCGCAAGGCCGGAGAGGATATCTCGGCCCCGGGCCAGCAGTTCCTGCTGCCCACAACCCTGGTGGTGCGCCAGTCCACCGGCCCGGCGCCCCCGCGCGAACGAAGGGCGCCGCAGGTGCCCGTGCCACCCGGCGCCTAGCGAAACAGCACGTTGACCACCAGGCAGGCGCCCGCCACCACCACGGCCCAGACCACCGTCGGCGCCGAGAAGAGCATGGGTATCCTGCCTGTCCCCTGCCCGTCCTCCGCCACAGGGCCGGCCGGGGCCCTGAAGCTGCCCACCACCGCCACCAGCACTGTCGTCACACCGAAGCTTAGAATCGCCCCGTAGAAATCGGCGCTCATGCGGCTGCCGTAGTGCAGCACCCCGGCCCAGACCAGCGTCTGGTTGAGCCCCGCCGCGCCCACCCCGGCCACCAGTCCCGCAGCCCCGCCACCGGCTGCGCGGCGCGGCATCAGGGCCGCCAGCGCCACTAGGGCAAAGAGCGGAGCATTGAAGGTGCCGAGTATCATCTGCACGTATTCCATCAGGCTGTGGTAGCTCAGGGCCGCGTAGGCCGAGCTGATCGACAGGAACACCGCCGCCGCGTTCGACAGCCGCCCGGCCCAGACGTAGTGCGCCTCCGAAGCCCGCGGCCGGATCCACTGCTGGTAGACGCCCTGCACCCAAGCCGAGCTGAAACCGGCTACATTGTTTGCAAAGGTCGACACCAGGCTCGCGGCCAGCCCCATCACGCCGATCACCACCCAGGCCGGGTTGAAATAGTGCAGCATCATCCGCGGCAGCGTGGTATTCCAGTTGATCGCGTCCAGGTTCTCGTGCGGTCCGCCGCCCAGCACCAGCGGCGCAACCACGCCGGGCAGCACCACCAGGAAGGCAAAGACGATCTTGGCCGCCGCCATCGACAGCGGAACATACGGCACATCCGCCGCGCGGCGCACGGCCAGAGCCCGCTGCATCTGCACAAAGTCCGTGCTCCAGAAGCCGAAGCTCAGCACCAGACCCAGCCCCAGCACCAGACCCACCCGGTCCATCGCGGCGCTGGGCGCGAACAGCGGCACCGTCTGCCAGGTGTGAACCCGGCTCTCGGGAATCGCCGCCATCAGCCGGTGAAAGCCGCCGAAGTCGCGGACCACTAGAAAGAGCAGAGGCACCACGGCCACCAGCACCACCGCAAAGTGCAGCAGTTCGGTGTACACGGTTGCACGCAGCCCGCCCACCCAGGTGTAAAACAGCACCACCGCGGCGGTGACCAGCACGCCGGTCAGAAAGCTCCAGCCCAGGAATGTGGCCAGCACCTGCGCCACTGCGCACAGGCATACGCCCGCCAGCAGCAGCATGGTCGCCGCCATTGAAAGCGCCACCATCGAGCGAACCCGGGGGCCGTAGTACCGCCCGATGAAGTCGAGCACCGTGGGATAGCGGCCGCGCGCGTAGGCCGGCAGCAGCCAGAAGGCCACCACCACCAGCGCCGGCACCGCGCCGATCCAGTAGAAGTGGCAGGCCAGCATGCCGTACTGCGCGCCCAGCGCCATCATCGCGACGACGTCCAGCGAACCGCAGTTGGCGGCAATGCAGGCGGTGATGCACACCCACAGCGGCAGTGCGCCGGTGGCGTTCAGGAACTGGTTCGAATCGCGCTTCTTCCGCCCCGCCAGCACGCCCACGGCCACCAGCGCGGCCAGGTAACCCAGCGCGAGCATCAAATGAAATCGATTCCAGGCCATATTTGCTTGCGCTCTGCTCCCAACGGCTGTATGCAGCGCCGGCCAGCCCCATGCCGGCAGAGGCCGGTCGCCCCGCGCCGTAGGCGCCGTGTTTGTTAGCCCCGCGCTTCAGCGTGGGGTCTTCGTGACAAACTATGGATCCGGAGTCCCGTAGGGACTTCCGCTTCAACATCGTACCCGTCCCTCTCGCGCCTTTGCGAAAGGAACGGCAAACCCAAAATCGGGGGGTTACTCCCGTAAATGTAAAACAACGACTGTCCCCCCGGCAGAGCCGGGGGCCTTCCCTCGCTGAATAAATGGATCGGGCTTTACACCGGTTCCAGAATGGCTGTACCCCGGAAGCAGCGCCCTCAAGTGGCATTTTCCTTAAGAAAATGCCACCTTGCACGATGCAGGAAGGGCACGTGAATTCTGGAACCGGTCTAGCCCCTGCCGCCGTTTGAGTGCCGCTTCCCCCACCCCATTGCCCACTGCCGCAGCCTGGCAGGGACCCCGCATGGGGATCCCTGCCACCGCCTTACTCCTGCCGCGTCAGAACCGGTTCAGCTTCACCCGCACGGTCTCCGGTTTCTGGTAGAAGCACAGCCCGCGGTCGGTTTCGTCCCCGTTCCACAGGCGCAGCGGCTTCCATGCGCCCTTCTCGTAGCGGCCCTGTTCGGCGGTCAGGATCTCGCTGTGGCTCCATGCCTGCTTGCCCGCCAGGTGGAAGGTGACGCTCACGTCGATGCCCGTCACCAAGAACTCGTCCGGACCGATCTGCGCCACCAGCGCCGCGCCGTGCGCGTCCTTGGTGCCGGGCGCGCGCCGTCCGTCCGGCTGCGGGAATCCGTACGCCACCGTCGCCTGCCAGGCGCCGAAGTCGATCTCGTCGGCCGTCTTGCCCGGCTCCTCGACGGCGGTCTTCACCTTGCCCTCGAACTCCAGCTCGGCAATCTCGCGGCTCATCGGCTCCACCAGGCTGAAGTTGTACCCGTGCGACTTCCACGGCTGGTCGCCCAGGATGTTCCAGCCCGTCTGGTCCACGCCGAACGGCGCAAAGGCCAGTGCCCCGTCGCCCAGCGCGTAGAAGAAGAACTTGCCATAGCTGTCGTCGCGGCCGACCTCGGGAACCCAAAGCGGGTTGTCCGGGCGCTTGTAGGCCTTCATCGTTTCACGGACAAACTCCGGGTCGTCGGCGTAAATATCCGGCCCGATCATGTCGATTGACGGCGCCAGCGCCCGCCACAGGCCCACCAGCTTCTGCACCGCGCCGCCGCTGGGGTAGCCGATCCCCGGCTCGTCCATGTTCCGCTGCGTCAACTGCGTCACCGGGTAATCGATCCACACGTTGATGGAGTAGGGGATGTTGAACTCGCGCTTGCCCGCGGCGGCAATCTCGTCGATGTACTTCGCCTGGTAGTAGGCCTGGAAGAACTCGTCGGCGTCGGCGCCGAAGACCTGGCTCCAGGTTCCTGCCTGCTTGTGCGCGGCGGCCAGCAGGTCGGCCGGAACCTGGCCGGCAATCAGCTTGTTCGCCTCGGCCGAGTTGTCGCGCACGCTGCCGATGTTGCCCGACTCGTTCTCCACCTGGATCGCGATGACCGTATGCTTCTCGCCGTCGATCTGCTTCAAGTGGCGCATCAGCGTCACAAAGGCCGTCTTATCGGCCTCGAGCGTCGCGCGGCCCAGCGGCGACATCACGTCGATCGGCTCGCCGTCCGGCCGGATCGTCCGCGGATACTTCTTCGGGTCGCTCTTCACCCACGACGGCACGTAGTGGTTGTTCCCGTTCTTCCAGGTGCCGAACCAGAGCAGGACCATGTGCAGGTTGTGGGCGCGGGCGCCTTCGACAAGGGCGTCGACGTTGGTGTAGTCGAATTTGCCCTGCTCGGCCTCGAACTGCTCCCAGTAGACCGGAGCCTCGATGGTGTTCGCGTGCATCGCGGCCATCGACTGCCACACCTGGTCGAGCTCGCTCGGCCACGAGCTGGAGTTGTGAATCTGTCCGCCCAGAACGAGGAAGGGCCGGCCATCCACCATCAGCGCGTAACGGCCATCTTTCTGGACCAGTTTGGGCGCTTCGGCGGCCGGGGCAGGCGAAGACGCGGTGAAGGCGAAAAGGGCGGCGGCGGCAAGGCTCAGGAGAGCCGATGAGCGCGGAAAGGAGGGAAAGAGCATGGAAAGGTCACCCCAAAGCAATGTAATCGTATACATCAAGGATTGCAAGCCGGTTCTCTGCGTTTTTTCCCCGCGGCGTTACACTGCGGCAGGGGGCCTCGACGATGAATCGCCTTCTTGCCCTGATCCTGCTCGCCGCCGCCGTACCGCTCTGCGCCGCTCAACCGGTTCCTGCGCCTGCGGCCCGGCAAGCAGTCGACGACGCCTTTGTTTCGGCCTCCGTGGCCTCGCTCCAGTCCCTGATTGCCCAGAAGTACTTCGACGAGCCGGCCATTCCGCGCATCAACACCGCTCTCGGCGCGGCTCTCCAGGGCGGAGAATTCGCCCGAGCCAGGAATCTGAAGGAGTTTGCCGACCGTCTGACTGCCGCTCTGGACCGCGCCAGCCACGACGAGCACCTGGTCGTCACCGTCTCCGCGCCCGCCAGCCCTGCTCCGGACAGCACCCAGATGACCCGCGCCGAGAGCTTCCGCCTCTCCAACTACGGCATGAAGACGGCGAAGATTCTCGACGGCAACGTCGGCTATCTGGAGGTCACCGCCTTCGCCCGCGCCAATGAAGGCTCCGAGGCGGTCGACGCCGCCATGCGCTTTCTGGCCCACACCGACGCCATCGTCCTCGACCTGCGCGTCAACGGTGGCGGCTCGCCTGGCACAGCCCTGCAGTTGCTGAGCTATTTCTTCACCCAGCCTGACTTGCCGCTCTTTTCCATCGTTTCCCGCTCCGGGGATCCCACCGTCGAGCGAACCCTTCGCGACGGCATTGCCTGGCGAGACGAGTCGCGGCCGGTCTATGTCCTTGTTTCGGCCCGAACCTGGTCCGCCGGGGAAGGCGTGCCCTTCCTCCTCCAGGAACGGCATCGAGCCAGGGTGTTCGGCGAGAAGACCGCCGGCGCTGCCAATCCCGCGGGCCCTTGGCCCATCAACGACGCCCTCACCGTGACCATCCCCTACGGGAGCATCCGGAGTGCGCTCGGAGGGAAGAACTGGGACGGCACGGGCGTCCTGCCCGACACGCCTGTCTCCCCGGCGAAAGCGCTCCAGGCAGCCTACGCCCAGGCGCTTGAGGAGCTGCTCGCCCGCTCCCCGGATGCCGCCCACCAGCATGTCCTCCGCTACGCCCTGGCAAACGCGGGACGATGAACGGGACCCTTCCAGTTGCCGCGCCTCAGCTCCTGAGTTCTGTGGCTCCCGGCTGAAACTTCCCACCAAGAGAAAAGTCCGCTCCGGCACGATGCACACACGGAGCGGACTTCTCTCTTGACTCTGCTTCTGGAACCTTATTTCTTCTCCGGCTCGGCCGTCGGCGCGCCGGGGAAGATCCCCTCGATCGGCGCACGCCGCTTCTCGTCCAGATCCGGCTGGGGCAGCGGCTTGCGCGGCAGCATCTGGTCGCGCTGCGCCGCGTTATAGACGAAGATCGCCTCCACCGTGGCAATCTGCTTCAGATCGGCCGGCTGCAGGCGCTCGTAGACGTCCTCGTTCGAGTGGTGGGTGCGCGACTCGTAGTCCAGCATGTCCTGGATGAACTGGAAGCCCGGAATCCCCACCGCGTCGAAGCTCAGGTGATCGGTGCCACCCGTGTTCCGGTTGGTAATCGTGGTCACGCCCAGGTCTTTGAGCGGCGCAATCCACTGCGCAAAGACCGGCGCGATGGCCGCGTTGCCCTGCGTGTAGATGCCGCGGAGCTTGCCCGTCCCGTTGTCCACATTGAAGTAGCCGCTGATCAGCTTGTGTTCCGGCTTCAGCTCGAGCGGGCCAGCCACACGCCGCATGAACTCCGGCAACTGCATCTGGTCCGGCGCCGTCGAAAGCTTCGCCGAGCCGAAGTGCTGGGTCACGTAGCCCTTCGAGCCGAAGATGCCCTGCTCCTCGCCCGTCCACAGTGCAATGCGAATCGTCCGCCGCGGCTTCACGCCCAGGGCCTTGAGGATGCGCACCGCCTCCATCGCCACCACCGTGCCCGCGCCGTTGTCCGTGGCGCCGGTGCCGGCTGCCCACGAGTCCAGGTGCCCGCCCAGCATCACCACCTGGTCCTTCAGCTTCGGATCGGTGCCGGGAATCTCCGCCACCGTGTTGAACGCGTGCTCGTGCTCGCCGGTAAACTTCGTCTCCACGTCCATTTCCACGCTGACCGGCACGTGCGCCTGCGTCAGCCGGTAGAGCCGCCCGTAGCTCTCGATGGCGGCCACCACCACCGGCACCTTCACGCGCTTGTCGGCCACGTAGGGCGTCCGGCCCAGCGTAGCGCCGTTATCATCGAAGAACGTGCCTCCCGAGCCTCCGCCGTAACGCCCGTCGCGGCTTGGCTCGATGATCCCGGCCACCTTCTCGTCGGCAAAGAACTCGGCAATCTTGTCGATCAGCCGCATCCGTTCCATGCGCTCGCGCATCCGCGCCTGCATCTCTGGCGACATCGCCCCCGGCCCGCCAGCGTTCACCGGAAACTCCGCCGTCTCCTCCAGGTCCTTGTCGGTGTCCCGGTTAAACAGCGCCTTATCCACCGGTGGCACCTCGCGCATCGCGCCGAAGAGCACAATCTTGCCCGCCAGCTTGCCCTTGTACAGGTCGAAGTCCTTTTCGTTCTGGATGCTGACGTAGACCACCTCGGCCGTGACCGGCCCCGGCGTCGACGGCGACCACGGCGTGGCCTGCGCAATCAGCACGGCGGTGTCCGGCGTCACCATGCGCGCCCAGGTGTTCAGTTGCTCCCAGCCCAGGCCGAACTCGCCCCAGTCCTCCAGGTGCGCGTTTTCCAGACCGATCTTCGTCAGCGTGTCGCGCGTCCACTCGTTGGCCTTCTTCAGGTTGGGCGAGCCGGTCAGACGCGGCCCGATACCGTCCGTCAGCGCCGAGGCGAACTCCATCACGTGCGAGTGGTTCAGACCCTCGTCGCGGATGCGCTGGTACATCGCCAGGTCCAGCGTCTCGGTGGCCGGTTGCACCTCGGCGTAGGGGTCGACGGCCGGCGGCGGCGCGGGCGCCTCTGCCTTCTTGGGCTTGTCGGCGGCGTAAAGGAAAGCGGCGCTCAGCAGCAGCGCCGGCAGAATGCGGAAAATCCTCTGAAACATGGGCTTGGGCTCCGTTGGGAAGGGATGGTCTTCCGTCCAAGGCATTGTAGGCCATTGGGGGCCTGCGATGCCCTCCCGTCCCTCCCGGCCCCGTCCCGCGCGCTTAAAAAGGGCCGGCCCCTTGCCGGAACCGGCCCCGCGCACGATCGCCCTTTGGCGGCAGAAAGATGCTCTTTAATCGCTCTTGCCCGAATCGTCCTTGGAATCGGCCGGCAGCTCCAGCGAGACCAGCGCAAAGCGGGTCTTGCCGTTCTTCGGCGTCTCGAAGCCCACAATGTGCTGATGCCGTTTGGAACCCGCCTTCAACTCCAGGTTCCCTTTGCCAACGCCGTAATCCCCCTGGTCAATCTTCACATTGCTGTGCTTGCCGTCGTCCGAGCAGGTCAGCCCGTCGCTCGTCGCCCTGGGCATTCCCACCGGCGCATTGCCCTCGCAGGTCAGCACGTCGCCGTACCGGCCCAGAGCTTTCTTGTAGAACCCGGCCACCTGCTCCCGGCTGTCGGCGGTCTCGAAGGACATGGCCTGCACCCGCATTTGCCACTCCCCAAAACCCACATGCACGTCCACCGACTTGTGCTTGTCGTCGTTGGCCACCGCCGCGGCCCCGGGATAGACCGGCAGCCCGATGTCGGCAGCCGAGGTCTGGTCGGTGTTCACGTGGACCCCGCCAAAGGGAGTATCCACCTGCACATTCTTCTCCTGCCCGCTGGCGTCCTTGTCCACCCTGACCCGGCAGGCCGCCAGGCCCCCGGCAAGCGCCAGAACCGCCGCCAGACTCACCAGTTTTCGCATCATGGCCATTGCCCTCTTGCCCCGATGATACGGCCAGGCCGCCGGAAAGGTTCCTCCAATCCGCCCGCGGCCGCGTCTTTTTACCACTTTTCGCCTGCCGCCGGGTTACCATCCTCATGGACGCACTCGACGGCGCCGGTAGGCGTTTCCCTGCGGCCAGGGCGAACCGCAATCGCGCACGGCATCCCGGCTGGCCTTCTTCCTTCCTTGAGAACCGGCCGCTCCGGGAGCCTGGTGCTGCGGCGCTCGAAAGAGAGGAATCCAATCCATGCGCTTGTTCCGATTTGCTCCTGCCCGAAAACTCCTGCTGGCCGCTGCCGTACTTCTGCTGGCCGCCGCCTCCACTCCTTCCCGCGCACAGGACGATGACCCGCCCGCACAGGCCGGCCGGCTCTCCTTCGTCTCTGGCGCCGTCTCCTTCCAGCAGCTTGGCGCCGACGACTGGGTGCAGGCCGCTCCCAATTACCCCCTCGGCCCTGGCGACCGCATCTTCACCGACTCCGACGGGCGCGCCGAGATCCAGATCGGCCGCACCTACCTGCGCATTGGGCCCAATTCCGACCTGACCTTCGTCAATTACACCCCCCGCGGTCTTTCCTTCGGCCTTGCCAGTGGCTCCGTCCATCTGCGCGCCCACAGCCTCTGGCCTGGCCAGACGCTGCATATCAATACTCCCAACGGCACCGCCACCCTCCCTCAGCCCGGCGAATTGCGCGTCGATGTCCTCAACGATCAGGAGGCTGCCCTCTTCACCAGCTTCAACGGCGCGGTGCTTCTGGCCGGCGCGGGCGGCTACGAGCAGTACCTGGATAGCGGTCAGGCCGTCGAACTCGTCGGCACCAACCCTGTCTTCCCGCAGTGGTTCGCTCCCGCCGAACTTGACGATCTCGACCGCTGGAGCCAGCAGCGCGATCGCCAGATGATGCACATCGCCTCGTACCAGTACGTCAGCCCGGAGATGCCCGGCGTCGAGGATCTCGACGCCAACGGCATCTGGCTGCCCGGAACCGAGTACGGCGCCATCTGGTTCCCCAACAATGTCCCCGCTGGATGGGCCCCCTACCACTACGGCCACTGGGTCAACCACGCCCCCTGGGGCTGGGTGTGGGTCGAGGAGGAGTCCTGGGGCTATGCTCCCTTCCACTACGGCCGCTGGGTCAACTTCGGAGGCCGCTGGGGCTGGGTCCCCGGACCGCCCGCCGCCCATCCCGTCTGGTCTCCCGCTCTGGTCGCCTTTGGCGGCGGCGTCCGCGTTGGCGGCGTCGGTGTCTCCGTCTGGTTCCCCCTCGGACCCGGCGAGGCCTACCGCCCCTGGTACCACTGCAGCCCGCACTACGTTGACCAGGTCAACATCACCAATATCCAGGAATCGCGGCGCGTTCACGTCCAGACCACCTACGTCAACGTCGTGAATGTCACCAACGTCACCTACGTCAATCGCACCATCGGCGTCAGCGCCATGAGCCACGACGACTTTGCCGCCGGCCGTCCCGCGGCGAAGGCCTCCGTGCACGTCGATGTGAACGTCATCAACAAGGTCACCGTCATCGAGAGGCCCGAGCCGCAGCCCGTAGCGCATGTCGTGATCGGCAAACCGCCGGCGCGGCCTGTCCCCGTGGCAGCGGCACACCCGGTCCTCATCAACGAGTCGGGCAAGCTCACCTCCGCCAAGCCGGGCGCCGTGGCGGTCGAGCCCCCGGTCAAGCCGGCCCCCCAGATCAAGCCCCTGCCCGGCCGGACGGTCGTCGCCCCGCCGCCTGCTGCGAAGCCTGCTCCCGGCGCCGCTCAGCCCGCGAAGCCTCTGCCCGCTCCAGCCGCGCAACCGGCAAAGCCTGCTCCGGCGCCTGCGGCACAACCGGCGAAGCCTACCCCTGGGGTGCAGCCTGCAAAGCCTGTTCCGGGAGCGCAGCCAGTTAAGCCCACACCTGCTCCAGCGCCTGCGGCCCAGCCGACGAAACCGGCTCCGGCGGCCCAGCCAGCAAAACCCACGCCGCCGCCACAGCCCGCCAAGCCCGCGCCTGCTCCGGCAGCGCAGCCTGTCAAACCCGCTCCAGCGGCCCAACCGGTCAAGCCAGCTCCGGCTCCGACGGCCCAGCCAGCAAAACCC
>JBAVMZ010000385.1:0-7339 GCA_049690595.1 Occallatibacter sp.
CCGAGGCCGCGCGCAAGGAGGCTCATGCCGCGCTGGAACTGGACCCCTCGCCCGAAGCGTACCTGGTGCTGGGCCGGCTGGATCTGGCCGCCGGCAAGCTCGACGACGCCCGGAAGAACCTCGACGATGCCATCAAGCTCGACCCGAAAAGCAAGCCGGCGCGTGAGTTGAAAGAGAAGCTCGACGCATCCAAGGAACAGAAGAAGTAGGGACCCGCGTCCGCGCCGGGCTCGAACCTTGCGCGGACCGGCGTACCCGGCAAAAAAGGAGCAGGCCATGCGGCGGAAGCACATGCAGCGCACAGTCGGTTGCGGAGTTCTGCTGGCGGCGCTCTTTGCCTGCCTGGCTGCCGCGGCTCAGCAGCCCCTCGTCGAAAAGCTGGTGCTGGACGACACCATCCAGCCGGTCACCGCGGGCCAACTGGACCGCGCCCTTCAGCGCGCAGCGGCCAACGGCGCCCAGGCGGTGCTGGTCGAGCTCGACACTCCGGGCGGCCTGCTCGACTCCACGCGCTCGATGGCCGGCGCCATCCTCGGCTCGCGCGTGCCGGTCATCTTCTATGTAGCTCCGGCAGGCGCACGCGCCGGCTCGGCCGGCTTCTTCCTGCTGGAGGCTGCCGATATTGCCGCCATGGCTCCGGGCACCAACGCCGGCGCGGCCCACCCGGTGAGCGAGCTCGGGCCCATGGACGAGACCATGGCGCAGAAAGTGACCAACGACGCCGAGGCCTTTCTGCGCTCTTACGTGACCAAGCGCGGCCGGAACGCCGAGGCCGCCCAACTCGCCGTCCACGCCTCCCACTCATACACCGCGCAGGAAGCGCTCGACCAGCACCTCATCGACCTGATCGCCAACGACGAAAACCAGCTCCTTGCCCAGCTCAACGGCCGCGAGGTCACCCGTATCGACGGCAGCAAGGTGACCCTCCGACTGGCCGGCGCGCGCGTCGAGCTGGTCCGCCCCACGCTGCGCGAGCAACTCCTGGGCTGGCTGGTCAACCCCAACATCGCCCTGCTCTTCCTGGTCGGCGGGGCGCTGCTGATCTATCTCGAATTCAACACCCCCGGCACCATCGTTCCCGGCGCGCTGGGCACGCTGATGGTGCTGCTGGCCATCTTCGGGCTCAACTTGCTGCCGGTCCGCTACACCGCCGTGCTGCTGCTGGTGGCGGCGCTGGTCCTGCTGCTGCTGGAGGCCAAGTTCGGCGGCCACGGCGCGCTGGCCATCGCCGGCATTGTCTGCCTCGCCTTTGGCACGCTCACGCTCATCGCCGCCCCGGTGCCGGAGATGGCGGTCAGCCCGTGGGTGGCGTTTGCGGTCAGCGCCGGGTTCGGCGGGATCACGGTTTTCCTGGTCCGGCTGGCCGTCCGCGCCCGCCGCAGGAAGGCCCGCGTCGGCGCCGACGCCATGATCGGCTCCCGCGCCTCGGCCATGGAAGCGCTCACCCCCGAGGGCCACGTGCTGGTGAACGGCGAGATCTGGCGCGCCATCAGCACCGTGCCGGTCGAGAAGGGCGCCCCGCTCCGCGTGACCAGCCACGAGGAGTACCTGCTGCGGGTGGAGCCGGTGACGCCGGTTAAACCATAAGGTTCGGAGGCCTGACGGTTCTCTTTCCCGGTGCGGCTGCATCCCTTCCGTACTATTTCCACACATTAGAATGTGTGGCATAATACACACGCGGAGGACTCCATGGCCACCAATCTTGCCCTCGACGACGCGCTCATCGACGAAGCCCGGCGCATAGGCCGGCACGCCACAAAAAAGGCCGCCGTGACCGCCGCGCTTGAGGAATACATCCAGCGCCGGAAACAGTTGGAGATTCTCTCCCTGTTCGGGACCATCGACTACGACCCCTCCTACGACCCGCACGAGGCGCGCCGGATGGATCGGATCGAGGCCGAGCGGTGATGGTTCTGGCTGATTCCTGTGTTTGGTCCCTGGCCTTGCGGCGGAGACCGGGAGCTGCCCTCAGCGCCCGCGAGAGCACGGCCATTGCCGCGCTGGAAGAGGCGGTCAGAGATGGCAGGATCGTGCTTATTGGGCCTATCCGCCAGGAAGTCCTGTCGGGAATTCGGGATTCCTCCCATTTCGTCAAGCTCCAATCGGCTCTCTCCGCATTCCCCGACTTCTCTCTTTCGACCGCCGACTACGAGGAGGCTGCGCGGTTCTACAACATCTGCCGTGGCAAGGGCATTCCCACCGGCGCGGTGGACATCCTGTTGTGTGCGGCTGCCGCGCGAAACGGCTGGACGGTGCTTACGCTCGATCAGGGGGTCCAACGAGCCATCGAGATCCTGCACGGCGCCGGAGAGTCTCTTTAGACAAGGCCCGCCGGCCCGTCCTGGGGTACAATCCGTGCTGAGTGAGGAAACCCCAATGACCGATACCATGCTCCCGGTGCTGATCGTCGTCGCCATCGTCGTCCTCTACCTGCTGAACTCCATCAAGATCCTGCGCGAGTACGAGCGCGGCGTCATCTTCCGCCTGGGCCGCGCCCTGCCCAGCCCCAAGGGTCCGGGCATCATCCTGGTCTTCCGCCCGCTCGACCAGATGATCCGCATCAGCCTGCGCCAGCAGGTGCTGGAGGTTCCGCCGCAGGACGTGATTACCCGCGACAACGTCACCCTCAAGGTGAACGCGGTAGTCACGCTTTACGTGGTCAACCCCAACGATGCGGCCATCAAGGTGGAGAACTACGTCTACCAGACCTCGCAGTTCGCGCAGACCACGCTGCGCTCGGTGCTGGGCGAGGTCGAGCTCGACGAACTGCTGAGCCATCGCGATAAGCTCAACCTGCGCATCCAGTCGATCATCGACCAGCGTACGGAACCGTTCGGAGTGAAGGTGATCTCGGTCGAGGTCAAGCAGGTGGATCTACCCGAGCAGATGCTGCGCGCCATGGCCAAGCAGGCCGAGGCCGCGCGCGAAGCACGGGCGAAGATCCTCCACGCCTCGGGCGAGTTCGACGCCGCGCAGAAGCTGGTGGACGCCGCCCACCTGCTGGCCACCGAGCCCATCACCCTGCAACTGCGCTACCTGCAGACGCTGACCGAGATCGGTGTCGAGAAGAACACCACCATCGTCTTCCCGCTCCCGGTGCAGTTGATGTCGCTGCTGGACAAGTTTGGCGCAATGGCCACCACCACCGCAGAGAAGAAGTAGCCGCCAGGCAGCTAACCGAGGGGGGCCGCCGCCGCAGGTCCGGGCGCGGCCCCACGGAGATTCCTGGCCCCGAGGGCGCTGGATGAGCGAGGATCGCGACAAGGCGGACTCCAAAGAGATCGCGCAGCGGCGGGATACCGAGCTGACGCTAGGACCCAGCACGCTGCTGGTTCTCTTCTTTGTACTAGCGCTGGTCTGCGGCTTCTGCTTCGGGCTGGGGTACTCGATGGGCAGCCGTTCTGCCTCGGCCGCCGCCAACCAGCCTGCCATGGCCATAACGGTGAGCGGCGGCGGCCGCAAACCCTCGGCCACCCAGCAGAACATCCCGCAGGCGCCGCCGGTGCGCGCGGTCATCCCGGTGCAGGGCGGCGGCGCAGGTTTCGGCTCCGCCCCGGCTCGCCAGGAAGCAGCGCCCGCTCCGGGACCGGAGGCCGCGCAAACTTCCGGCTGGACCGTCAGGCCGGCGCTGCCAGCCCAGGCTGCGCAGACCGCTCCGGCGCCGGCGGGTCAGCCACAACCCGCCCTGCCGCAGACGCCCGCAACCGCGCCGCCGCTCTCGCTGATGGTCCAGATTGCCGCCATCAGCCACGACGAGGATGCCGCGGTTCTGGTCAGCGCCCTGCGCAAGCACGGATATTCGGTCAACGCTCACCGCGAACCCGGCGACAATCTCATCCACGTGCGCATCGGGCCCTTCACGAACCGCCCCGACGCCGACTCGATGCGCCAGAAGCTGCTCAACGACGGCTACAACGCCGTCATTCAGCAATGATCCAGCTCTTCACTTCAGCCGGATGGGATCGGCCCAATTGCCGCGGAAGAGGAACTTCTGCGCGTAGACCGTCCGCGTGAACTTGCCGTAACGGATATCGGCGCCAGCATAGAGGCCCAGCACAAAGCACTCGTCGGGGACCGTGTAGCTCATGGCCACCGTCTGCTGTTTGAGCGCCGGATCGATTGGCTGCACGCGCTGCTCGCCCGGCTCCCAGCCCTTGTGCGGCGCGAAGATCGCACGCAGCTGGCCGCCCAGCGCGAACACGCCGGGATTGGTCAGTCGGTACTCGACCCGCAGGTCCTTGCTCTGCGCGAGGCTCTGCCCGAGATCGGTCGCCGGCGTGCGCAGTTCGAGCGTCGGCCAGTCGACAGGGTCCTTCCCTGTGAGGACGACCACCGATTCCTGCTTAATCAGCCGGCTACGGGCGTCGTAGCTCTCGAAGACCAGTTCGCGGTCCTTCAACTCCTCGCCAGCGAAGGAGAGCTTGCCCGCGACGTAGCCACGCGCGTCGGGCGCGGCCTCCCAGAGAACGGCGTCCCCTGTGACCACGCGGAAACGCTTGACCTCGGGCTGCACGAAGGCCTCCACCGGGACCTCGTTCTGGTAGAACTGGTGGTTCTTCGGCGAGGTGACCAGCGCCAGGTTGTAGTTGGCCAGCGCGTGCCAGGCCGGGCGCGGATAGCCGATCTTGTCGTTGAGATCCTTGAAGCCCCAGAAGCCGAACCACTCCTCGGCCGCGTCGTTGTGCACGGCGGGCTCGCCGCCCTTCCACCAGCCGTCCGCGTAATAGAACGGACAAAGCCCGGTGGCGCCGGAGTCGAGCAGCGCCCGATAGGCGGCGACCATTGCGCGCGCCTGCTCCTCGAGCGTGTTGCCGCCATACTCGCCCGCGCCCGCGCCGCTGCGCGAGACCGAGCGGCCAAACTCGGTGACCACCACCGGCTTGCCGCCGCCGTTCAGTTCGGCCACAAAGCGGTTGGTGTTGGTGTAGGTGTGGGTGAAGTTCGAGCCCTCGTGCGTGTAGTCGTAGGTATTGTGGCCGTAGACATCGAAGAGGTTCAGGTCGAGCCAGCCGGTGATGGCGGTGTTCCCCGAGATGGTGACCGGCACGCCGGGATCTTCGGCGTGGATCAGGTCGCGCAGTTTGGTCCACAGATCGAGCGTGGCCTGCGCCCCCACCTTGCGGATGTGCGCTGGCATCGGCTCGTTCATGATCAGGTAGGTGATCACGCAATCGTACTTGCGGGTGTAGGCCAGCGTCTGGCGGGTTGCCTCCAGGTCGCGCTCCACCACCTTCGGATCGCTGAAGTCCTCCTCGGGATTGATGGAAACGCCGAAGACGATCTTCAGGCCCGATTGCTGCACCAGCTTCAGCTCGTCCTCGGTGAGGCTGGACCAGGTGCGGATGCCGTTGAAGCCGGCGGCCTTGATGTTGGCCAGGTCCTGCCTGATCTGGGGCAGGTTGGAGACGCGCTGCTTGTACGGGTCTTCTCCGGGCCGGGCACCCGGCTCGTAGCCGATGGCGTTGACCAGAAACTTGTGGCCGTCGATCCAGTACCATCCGTCCTTGATTTCGATGCGGGATTTGGGCGCGGGCGCCGCGGCCGCCGCCACGCTGACCAGTATCAGTGCGAGCAGGACTCCGCGAGTAAGAAGCGATTTCACGATGGACTCTCCTTGCCGAAAAACGTACATCCGAAGCGGGACCGGCGTCCAACGCGCCGGCGCGCTCAACCCGCGCATCCACCTCACCCTCGGCGCGTCTTTGCTCTCGCTCCCAGGGCGATGCGCCAGAAATAGACGACATTTGCAGTTGACCGGCGGTGATCGACCTCAACGAAAAATCGCAGGGGCTAAAGCCCCGATCATCAATCGAAAATGACGTCCTCGGCACGACTGACGTCATGCCCTACAAAGAAACAAATCCCCGTCTATGCCGCCAATGACGTGATCTGGACGGCGAATCCCAGGCTCTGGAGGCGGCTGACGAGTCGTAGCGCCTGCTTGCCTTTGTCGCGATTGTCGAAGTGGTTTGCGCCGGGGTCCTGGCTGAGGGCGCCGTCTTTGAGCATATGGTAGGCGGCGGTCAGCATGGAGGCGGCGACCGCGCCGATGGCCTTCTTTGAGCCGCGCCAGGAGCGGATGCGCAGGTATTGGGCCTGGAGGTAGCTTCCCTTGGTGCGGGTGGCCGCCCAGGCGCACTGGACGAGTGTGGTCTTCAGCCAGGGCGCGCCCTTCTTCATGCGCTTCCCACCCTACGGACGAAGACCTGTCCGTGGGGACCCCGAGTTGGATCGGCGCTTGCCGGCGCTTTCGTCGTTGCGCGGGCAGAGTCCGGCCCAGCTGATCAGGTGGCCTTCGGTCTCGAAGCGGCTCATGTCGATGCCGATCTCGGAGACGATCACCTGGGCCGCGAGCGAGCTGACGCCGGGGATGGTGGTCAGCATTTCGCAGGCTACGCGAAAGGGTTCGACGTTGGCGTCGACCTCCTTATCGATGCGGGCGATGGCCACGTTGACCGCATCGAGATGGTCCAGATGAAGCCGGAGCATGAAGCGATGATGGGCCGTTACCCGTCCGCGCAGGGCCGCCTCCAGTTCCTCCTTGGAGGCGTGGATGCGCCCGTCGGCCAGCGCCGCCAAGGTCTGCGGATCGGTCTGGCCGGCGATCGAGGCCTCGATCATGCGGCGGCCGGAGAGGCCGACGATGTCGGTGATGACCGAATCGAGCTTGATGTTGGCGTCCTCCAGCGTTTTCTGGATGCGCTGCGTATGAGACGCGCGCTCGCGCACGAACTGCTTGCGGGTGCGCAGCGGATCGCGCATCTGCTGGGTGGGCTCTTCCGGTACAAGACTGGCCCGGATCAACCCGTGGGCCATCAGATCGGCCAGCCACTCGGCGTCCTTGACGTCGGTCTTGCGCCCGGGCACGTTCTTGACGTGCGCCGCGTTGGCCAGGGTCAGGTCGAACTCCCCGTCGGAGAGAATGTGCCAGACCGGCTTCCAATAGACGCCGGTCGCCTCCATGGCGATGTGCGTCACGTCTTCAGCCGACAGCCAGTCCGACAGTTCCATCAGTTCCTGGGTGGTGGTTTTGAAGGTCTTGACTCCGGTCGTCACCTTGCTGTCCACCATGCGACGGACGCAGGCGACCACGGTGTCCTTATGTACATCGAGACCGGCACAATGCGGGTGCAGATTTCATCCACCGTGGGTCGGCAAAGTCGGTGGGGGACTGTTACAAGACATAACCACCCATCTCCGTGACGCACCACGCTAGTGTAGTGTCTCAGGCAGATCGTCCATTATTCAGGGCTGCTTTTGCGCGGGTAACCTTTTCCAGGATGTCGTTGGCCTTGGCGGTCCAGATGAAGGGCTTGGGGTTCTGATTGTGGCGGTCGAT
>JBAVMZ010000386.1:0-21886 GCA_049690595.1 Occallatibacter sp.
CACCTGTGGGGTGGGGTCCGCCACCCGCGGAGTCAAATTCGAAGGCGCAATGCGAGCGTTCTGCTGAGGCGACGCACCTTTGCGCCGAGTTCAATGAGAGACAGCAGGACTGTAGTCGAACAGGAAAGGGGGAGGCTGGCGCCTAACACAAAAGTTGTAGGCCCAAGTTCAGCCACAATAGCAGGCGGGGGCTCGGCTGTCAACGTGATTCTGGAAGAGTTTAAGGGCATTAGAAAGGACTTCCGCCAGAAACCCGCAAATTGCGGACTCTGCCGGCGACCCCAGCACGTTACCGAAGATCTGCCAATGGCGTTTCGTGCCATTATGGGGGGGACGGAGGTTCGGGTGTTGATGGAGGGCTCCATTCAACGCTCACTCCCGCTCCGCACTGCCCGATGGAAAACAGCAACGCACAAATAGGACAGCCCCCGGCAGAGGGCGCTGGCGCGGGCCCGTGGTACACTGAATCTGCGCTCAGATGTTTGGCCGTGAGCAGCGGTTTGCCCTTCAGACGGCAAGATTGCCTGGCACAGATTCTCCCCCAAGCCCCTACAGCGTGACCACCTGAGTTTCCCTCCCTGGGGAAACAGTGCCGGAGCCTTGAATGGCCAGTGGCGCACGGCGCCCGATCCCTGAACCGGAGAGGCGCGAACCACCCGGGGTTGCATCGGCCATGGATGGCGCGATGCGCAGGGGATGGTGGTGCCGGCCGGCAATGCGCTGGCTGGCGTACGAGTAGCGTGTGGCAGCTCCGCGACCCGCGACATTCCAGGATGGAGTGCCAGCCGGTTGAGTCTTTTGGAACGACTTTCGGTTCTCCCTTACGCATATCGAGAAGCAGGCTTGTGCCCGGTCAGTATGGGTGCGCGCCTCCGGTCCGGCTCCGCTTGCAGGCCCCAGAACGAGGGCTCGCGGGGCAGAAGAAAATGGAACCTTTTGACAACTCAGTTTTCCCAGTTTTCCCTTTCGCCCGCCCTTCTGGCGCGGCTTGACGCCAACAAATTCATCACCCCCACGCCGGTGCAGGCCGGCGCCATTCCTCCCGCGCTCGAGGGCCGCGACGTGCTGGCCACGGCGCAGACCGGGACCGGCAAGACCCTGAGCTTCCTGATTCCCATCATCGAGCGGCTGCAGCGGCTGGAGCCGCGCGACATCGGGGTGCAGGCTCTGATTCTGCTGCCCACACGCGAGCTGGCGATGCAGGTGGAGCAGGCCTTCCGCGCCGTCCGCACCAGCGCCTCGCTGACCGCCGCGCTGATCGTTGGCGGCATGCAGGAGCGCCCGCAGCTCGATGCCATCCGCCGCGGGGCGCAGCTTGTGGTGGCCACGCCGGGACGGCTCGAGGACTACCTCCAGCGCAAGTTGATCCATCTGTCCGGGGTCAAGATCCTGGTGCTCGACGAAGTGGACCGGATGCTCGACATGGGCTTTCAGCCGGCCATCGCCCGCATTGCCTCGGCGCTGCCCGCGCGGCGGCAGACGCTCTGCTACTCGGCCACCCTCGAAGGCGCGGTGCGCAACGTGGCAACCAAGTACCTGAACGATCCGGCGCGGATCGAGATCGGTTCGGTGCTCAAGCCCACGGAAAATGTGGAACTGCGCACCTTCGAAGTGGCTCCGGAGAAGAAGCAGGAGCTGCTCGAACACCTGCTGGGTTCTGAGAAGGGCAGCTTCCTGGTCTTCGTCCGCACCAAGCACGGCGCCGACCGCGTGGCCCGCAAGCTGACGCGTTCCGGCTGGTCGGCGACGCAGATTCACGGTGACCGCTCGCAGTCGCAGCGGAATGCGGCGCTGCGCAGCTTCTCCGAGGGACATCACCGGGTGCTGGTGGCGACCGACGTGGCGGCGCGCGGCATCGACGTGGCTAACGTGGCGCACGTCATCAACTTCGACCTGCCCAAGGTGGCCGAGGACTTTGTCCATCGCGTGGGGCGCACCGGCCGAGCTTCGGCGCACGGCGTGGCTTCCACCTTTACCGGCCCCGCCGAGCGCGGGGACCTGCGGCGCATCGAGAAGACGCTGTCGATTCAGATGAAGCGCTTCCGGGTGCGGTCGGTGGCCTGAAGGCCGAAATGGGGGCAGGGCGCGAAGGGCGGCACCCGCGCGACTCTGCCCCTCATTACAGCAATCCTTGAGCCTGCGACTTCGCCTTGCGAGGCAAAGGCCCGGGCCTGAAGGCCCTTGCCATTGAGGCCGCGCGGCTTATCTAGACCGGTCCAGAATTCCCGTGCCCTTGTTGGCATTGTGCAAGGTGGTATTTTCTTGAGGAAAATGCCACTTGAGTCCATCGCTTCCGGGGTACAGCTATTCCAACCGGGAGAACCCCCGGCTTTGCCGGGGAGGCAGTAGCAGTTTGACATTTTGGGGAGTTGCCCCCGGTTTTTGTTCCCTCCACGCTTCAGCAAAAGAGCCGGGAGGATGGTCAGGGGCGGGAAACGCCGTCCCTACGGGACTCCGGGGAGGTTGTTGGCCGCGACCACCCCACGCTGAAGCGCGGGGCTAACCAACGCTGCGCCTACGGCGCGGGGTGAGTGGCTTCTGTGGGCGGCGGGTGGCTTCCGCCGGCATGGAGCGCCCCGGCGCTAACTGCCCAGATGCGTGTGGAAGAAGGCGGCGATGCGCCTCCGGGTGTCCATCGTGGCTTCTTCGTTGTAGCCGATGCCGGTCCAGCGCAGCAGCTTGAGCAGGAATCCGTGGTCGTTCATGAAGCCGTGACCGGCATCGGGATACTCCTTGCAGTCGTTGGCGACGAGGGCGAGGTCGAGCCTGCGGCGCAGCTCGTCCGCCACGCCCTGCTCCCACTTCGCCCTGCCGCCATAACTTGCCACCACCGGGCAGGCGGTCTCGAGAAAGCTCTCGAAGTCGGCCGGGAGCGGGCCGCCGTAGTTGACGCTGGAGGCGGAGAATCCACGGCCCGAGATGAGCAGCAGCGCGAAGCCGCCGCCCATGCAGAAGCCGATGACGCCCGCCTTGCCGTTGGACCGCGGCTGCGCGAGCAGCCAGGAGCGGGCGGCTTCCACATCGTCGAAGGCCGGGCCGCTGCGCGCCATCAGGTCGCGGATGGTGGCGCGAATGCAGGTGATCTTGCCGGCGGTGTAATAGAGGTCGATGGCGAGGGCGAGGAATCCGGCTGCGGCCAGCCACTCCGCCTGCCTGCGCGTATCCTGGCACATCCCGAAGACGTCGTGGAGGACGACGACGGCTGGGGCGGGCGCGGGGCCGGCGGGAAGGGCGAGCCATGCAGGCATCTGGCCGCGGGGGGTGGGAATCAGGACTTCGGGCATCGAATTCCTCCCGTCTCCGCGAGGCCTTCCTCGCGGAGTCACCCCATTCTATTCCCGATTACCCTGGGCCCGCCGGATGCGGATTGGCTGATTTTATGCGGAGTTTTTTCTTGCAATCGGCGCAAGCGGCGGTGTAAATTGCTCCCGGTCCACGAATCCGATCGAATATGCGGGCGAGCCTCCTCGCGGGGTGGAGGCCCATTCGCGTTCATCTCCTTTGTCTTGCGCCTTCGGCACCTCGGCCCCCAGGGTGGGATAGCTCGTTTTCCCGTGCACCGATCGCGACTTGCGGACAGATACGAAGCAGTACCGCAAATCGAAGGAGATCACGATGCACCTCTGCAAGATTTCTTCCCAGTCTGATGCCCGCAAATTGACTCGAGCAGCGCTTCTTCTGGCCGGAGGGTTGCTTTTGGCAGCCGTTCCGGCATGGGCAACCATGTCTACCACCACTACGCTTGCGGTTTCCTCGAAGACCGTCAACGGACACCCCATTACGGTGATGACCGCGGCCGTCAACGACCCGAGCGCGGTGACCCAGGGTCTGGTGAACTTCTACGACGGCAAGAAACTCATCGGTTCGGCGCAATTGGTGGGGACGGGAAAGAAGTACACCGTCGGGACCGCCAACCTGGCCGCTCAACTGGCTCCCGGTTCGCACAGTCTGAAGGCGGTTTTTGCCGGCACGTCTTTCGACGCCACCAGCGCATCGGCGGTCAAGACCGTCACCGTCACCGGGAGCGAGGACTCTGTGGTGGTCGGCGCCACGGGCTCCTCGGGGAACTACACGCTGACCGCGCAACTGCTCACAGGCAGCGCCACGGCCGCGACCGGCTCGGTGAGCTTCGTGGATCAGACGCTCTCGAATTTCCCGCTGGGCACAGCGCCGCTCGGCTCGACCTCGTCGACGCGGAAGTTCTCCAACGCCGCCGCTTACTCCATCTACGACCCCGCGGATTATGCCACGCCGGTCGATGTGGCCGTGGCGGATTTCAACGGGGACGGGATCCTGGACCTGGCGGTGCTGGACTACGACACGGGTCTCTCCATTTACCTGGGCAACGGGGACGGGACATTTGCGCAGGCGGCGCCTTTCTGCACCATTGCCGGCACCAAGCCGAAGCCGTGCAACATCGGCTCGGAGCCGAACTCGCTGGCGGTGGGCGACTTCAACAGCGACGGCATTCCCGACCTCGTGGTGGCCTCGCAGGGGCGGGTGGACGTGGCCCTGGGCAACGGCGACGGCACCTTCCAGCAGCCGGTGAAGTACGACGAAAAGGGCGACTCGAACGAAGTGCACGTGGCCGACATGAATGGCGACGGCACGCCCGACCTGGTCGTCAGCTATAGCGGCGGGGTCAGCGTGATGCTGGGCAACGGCGACGGCACCTTCCAGCCGCACAACGAAACCAGCACCAAGGACTCCGCGGACTATATCTCGATCGGCGACTTCAACAAGGACGGCATTCCCGATGTTGCCGCCGCGGGGTGGAACGGAGATCACCTGGCGATCCTGATGGGTAACGGCGACGGCACCTTCAAGGCGGAGGTGGATACCAAGATCGACGTCAACACCGCCCACTGCATGGTCCGGGCCGCCGATCTGAAAGGCAGCGGCTACAAAGCCGACGTGACCTTCTGCGGCGACAGCTATCTGGAGGCCGCGATCGGCAAGGGCGACGGCACGTTCAATGCGCCGCAGGAGATCGCCGCCAACGGGGATAACAGTGAGAACGTGGCCGGCCTGGCCATTGCCGACATCAACGGCGACGGGGCCGACGACGTGGTGATGACCTGGTACGGCGCAGACACCGACGTGGGCCGGATTGAGGTCTTCACCAACAAGAACGACGGCACGGGAACCCTGAACACCGGAACCAGCTACTACGTGGGCCAGCAGCCGGTGGCCGTTGCGGTCGGGGACTTCAACGGCGACGGCACGCTGGACCTGGCCGTGGCCAACGAGCACGACTCGACCATGAGCGTGCTGCTCGATGGTTACCTGCAATCGGCCGTGCTGCGCAACGTGGCCGCGCCGGGCAAGGGAACGCAGTGGGTGGCCGCCCAGTACGCCGGCGACAGCAACTACGGCAAGAGCACGTCGGCCCCGATCGCGCTGACCGGCAACGGCGTAACCCCACCCACGATCTTCACGCTGGCGCCTTCCCAGGTGACGGCAGGCGCTGCCGGCGGGCCGCTGGTGGTCACCGGCGCCGGTTTTGCCTCCGGCGCGAAGGTGCTGTGGAACGGGACGGCGCTGACAACGACGGTCAAGAGCGCCACGGAACTCGACACCTCCTACACCGCGGCCATGGTGGCCAGCCAGGGGACCGCCACCGTCACCGTTTCCAGCGGCGGGGTGACCTCGAATGGGGTGACCTTCACGATTACGGCGGCGCCCACAAAGCCAACGATTACCTCTTTGTCGCCCTCGACGGCGGTGGCCGGCTCGGGGGCCTTCACGCTGACGGTGAACGGAACCGGCTTTGCCACCGGCGCCGTGGTCAAGTGGAACGGCAACGCGCGCACGACGGCTTTCGTCAGCGCGGTCAAGGTGACGGCGTCGATTCTGAGCACGGATGTGGCCAATGCGGGGACCTTCCCGGTGACGGTGGTTGTGGGCGGCGTCGCGTCGAGCGCGATGAACTTCACGGTCACCTCTGGCACCAACCCGCCGACGCTGACCTCGGTGACGCCGAATTACGTGCTGGTTGGCTCGCCCAGCCTGACGATCACGGTCGTCGGCACCAACTTCGTCGGCGGCACCTCGGGCTCCTACGTCGAGTGGGGCACCTCCAAGCTGGCCACAACCTATGTCAGTCCAACCCAGATGACGGCGACGGTTCCGGCAGCGGACCTGACCACGCTGGGGACCTACCTCATCACGGTGATGAATCCAGGGGCTATGTCCTCCGCCTCGCTGCCATTCACCGTCGCGCCGGCCACGCATACCCCGCTGGCGTATGGGTTCTTTAACCAGAACGGCACGCCAGGTGCCACCAGCGGCAACATCGCCTGCGCCTGGGTCACCTCGGAATACCAGTGCACCATCGCCGGTGAGAACTTCTATTACTCGAAGTACGTGGTCAACGTGACCGTCGGGACCACGGAGACGCCGGCATTCGTCGGGGTCAACTCGATCGGCGGGCAGTATATGCTCATCAAGTTCTTGAACCCGAGCGGGGCGGCGATCCAGGCGCCGTTCTACGTTGTAGTCTATAAACCCTGAGCCGGAGAGCTCGCGGGGAAGCGCCGGAGCTTCGGCTCCGGCGTTTCCGTCCTGAGGGGGTATAGCGAGGGTCGCCCTTGCCTGAGGAGCGACAGGAAACAAAGATCGTGCGAAGATGGGAGCGTGACGGATGGCCGGCCTTTCCTGGCAGCGTGCGCGGGGAGCGGCACGGCTAGGGGGAGTCCTTGCACAACCGGTGTGCGGCTTACTTTTCTTATTCTCCCTGACGGGCTCGGATCGCAGCGCGGCCGAGTGCCGGTGAGGGGCCTTGGGCGTGGAGGCGGAGGCAGGAGACCCGGTGAAGGTCCACAGGTTGGGGGAAAGCGTCGTGCGGAAGGCCCTGGCTTTGCGGTCCGTGGCGGCGCGGGCGGGCGAGTGGCTGCGCGGGTGGCCGAAGGCGCGGCTGGGCCGGATGTTTGTGCTGTACGCGGTGGCGGCATGGGCCGGGCTGTGGCTGGCCAATGCGCCTTCCGGATCGGCTATTATCTGGCCCGCGAACGGGATCCTGCTGGCGTTTCTTTTGACGGAGCCGCGCCGCCACTGGGCGGTGTATCTGGCCGCGGCCATGCCGGCCAACATCGTGGCGCACCTGTTTTTTCCCTATTCCTTCAGCGACGTATTTGTGTTTACCGTCTGCAACACGGTGGAGGTCCTGCTGGCGGCGCTGGTGCTGGCGCCGGAGGAGGGGCAAAAGCCGGATCTTTCTGATCTTCGCACCCTGGGAATCTTTGTGGCCGGGTGCGGGATTCTGGCGCCGCTGGCATCGGCGGCGACGCTGCATGCGGTCCACTCTCTGATGGGCCAGCCGGTGCGGTTGTGGGACGTGGAGAACCTGTTTCTCGGGGACGCGCTGGGGATACTGGTGATGACCCCGCTGACGCTGGCGATCGACAGGGACGAACTTGCCTCCATTTTCGGACGCGGCCGCCGGCTGGGATCGCTGGGAATCCTGGCGTTGCTAACGGTGCTCTCGTGCCTGGTGTTTTGGCAGCGTGGCATGCCGATTGCGTTTTTGCTGATTCCGGTACTGCTGCTGGCCATCCTTCGGCTGGGCAGTTCCGGGGCGGCGATCGGGGTGTTTCTGATGGCCGCTCCGGGCGCGTATTTCACGGCGCAGGGGCGGGGGCCGTTTCCGATGGGGGAATCCCACAGCCAGTTAGCGGCGGTGCTGTGGCTGGATGCCTTCCTGTGGGTGATGATTCTCATGCTTTACTCGGTTTCGTCGGTCCTGGCGGAAAAGGAGCGGCTGCGGCGGCAGCTTGCCGATGCGGCGCGCGTGGCGGAGGCGAGCGCTGGGCTGGACTACCTGACCGGACTGGCCAACCGGAGGAGCTTCGACTCGATGCTCAGCCGGGAGTGGCGGTGGGCGATCCGCGAGCGGGGAAGCATCTCCCTGCTGATGATCGATGTGGATCGATTCAAGGAGTACAACGACGAATACGGGCATGTGGCCGGAGATCTATGCCTGCGCGGGGTGGCCGAGGTGCTGTCAGCGGCCCCGCTGCGGGCCACCGACATGGTGGCGCGCTTTGGCGGGGACGAGTTTGCGCTGATTCTGTGGCGAGCCAGCGTGGAAGGAGCGCGGGGCATGGCGGAAAGGCTGCGGCAGGGGGTCGAGGACGCAGCGATTCCGCACCGGGGGAATCCCGGCGGAGTGGTGACGATTACGGTGGGAGTGGGCACGGTTTCTCCCGCGGCGGGGATGGACGAGATCGCGTTGATCGAATGGGCGGATCAGGCTCTCTATTGCGCCAAGCAGGCTGGACGGAACCGGGTGGAGGCAGGGGGCGAGCGGTATGGGCCGCGGACTTCGAACGGAAAGAGGGAGTGAGATCGCAGGCCGTGTCTCCCGGACTGGCGGCGTGAGGTTGCGTTCGCCGTTGCGTTGACTCTGCCGGGCAAATCAAGTATTCTGGAGTCCTTGCGCGGTGTTGCGCCTGGGGTCTGTGTGCGTACCTGCAGATCCGTCTGGCTGGCCCCCTTGGGACTGGCTGGGACAGGCCTCCGGGAGCGCCGAAAGCGGGCTATTTTGGCCAGCTTCGGCCCGGAAGCAGCCCTCTTCGAGAGAGAGGGCGAATCGCGTGCCTCACCCGAACAGATTTGTTTGGCGAGTGGGTGGAAAGATTCCCTTGCGTGGATACAAGGGGAGCCGGGCGCTTTGCGCTGCGGTGTTTCATGGGGTTTTCACTGTGCGGCTGGCCGGCGAGTCCGGCAATCGATGGGGCCGGGCAGGTTGTTTGAGGGTAGAAGAGAGATGTCGACCTTTGTTCCGAGCGGCAAGGATATCAGCCGCAAGTGGTATGTGCTGGATGCCAGCGGGCAGACGCTGGGCCGGCTGGCGACCAAGGCCGCCAGCATCCTGAGCGGCAAGCTGAACCCGCAGTACGTTCCCTACATCGACGTGGGCGACCACGTGATCGTAATCAACGCGGAGAAGGTCCGGCTGACCGGCCTGAAGGCGGAGCAGAAGGTCTACCACCGCTATACGGGCTTTCCCGGTGGCCTGCGCACCGAATCCTTCACCCGCCTGCTCGCCCGCAAGCCGGAAAAGATCCTGGAAGAGGCGATCCGCGGCATGTTGCCCAAGAGCAAGATGGGCCGCCAGATGGCCACCAAGCTGAAGGTCTACCGTGGCGACAAGCACCCCCACGAGGCCCAGCAGCCGGTGGCGATGGAAGTGGCGTAAAGCAGCCTTTAGCTGTCAGCTTTCAGCTTTCAGCTAGAACCTGCCGGGTTTACCGCCTTGGATGAGCCGAATGCGCGCATCCTGGCAAGAAAAAAGCTGAGAGCTACGAGCTGAAAGCTGAGAGCTACGAGGAAAAGAATGGCAGATCTGGTTCAGTATTACGGGACGGGGCGGCGCAAGTCGGCGATCGCACGCGTCTTCCTGCGTCCCGGCACGGGCGAGTGGAAGGTGAACGGCAAGGCCTTCGAAGAGTACTTCGTGACCGAGCAGCAGCGCGTGGCCGCCAAGCGGACGCTGGTGGTGACCGAGATGGCCGCGAACTTCGACGTTGTGACCACCGTCTCCTCCGGCGGCGTGGCCGCGCAGGCCGATGCCGTGAAGATGGGCTGCGCCCGCGCGCTGGTCGAGTTCAACCCGGAATTGCGCAAGATGCTCAAGGCCGAAGGCCTGTTGACCCGCGATGCGCGCATGAAGGAGCGCAAGAAGTACGGTCAGAAGGGCGCCCGCAAGCGGTTCCAGTTCTCGAAGCGCTAACCCGCTTCCGTTCTTAGTTCGCAGTTCGTAGTTCGTAGTCTTCCAGCTCGCGCAATGCCTTGCTGTGACCTACGAACTGTGAACTGTGAACTGGTTTATCCACCATCTCCCGCTTCAGAGCGGGATCAATCCGGGGCGAGGGTAGTGCCAGCCCGGATGCAAATCACTGAGGAGGACCATTGGCCACCATCACCATGAAGGAGCTGCTCGAAGCAGGCGTACACTTCGGGCATCAGACGAAGCGCTGGAACCCCAAGATGAAGGAGTACATCTTCGGCGAGCGCAACGGGATTTACATCATCGACCTGCAGAAGACGCTGAAGCTGTTCAAGGACGCGTCGAAGTTCGTCACCGAGCTGTGTTCGTCGGGCAAGACGATTCTGTTTGTCGGCACCAAGCGCCAGGCGCAGGATGCGGTTGCCGAAGAGGCGACGCGCGCGGGGATGCCCTACATCAACCAGCGCTGGCTGGGCGGGCTGCTGACCAACTGGGTGACGGTGCAGAAGAGTGTAAAGCGCCTTCAGGAACTGGATGAGATGGCCGTGGACGGCCGCTACGAGCTGCTGACGAAGAAGGAAGTCATCAAGCTGGAGCGCGAGCGCAAGCACCTGCAGGCGAACCTGGCCGGCATCAAGAATATGAAGCGGCTTCCGGACGCGCTTTTCATCGTGGACTCGAACAACGAGGGGATCGCGGTGAAGGAAGCGCGGAAGCTGGGGATCCCGGTGGTTGCGGTGGTGGACACGAACTGCGATCCGACGGTGGTCGATTACGTGATTCCTGGCAACGACGACGCGCTGCGGGCGATTCGCCTGTTCACCTCGAAGATCGCCGACTCGGCGGCCGAGGGCGTGAACCTGGTGGGCGACAAGGCGTTTGCCGAGGAGCTACCGGAGGCTCCGGCCGAGGAGGCCGCGGCTGCTCCGGCCGAGGACGTGGATCTGGAGACCGCGCTGGGCGGCGGCATCCGCAAGGCTCCGGCCGCGGTGGCCGCAATCGAAGCGGACGAGCTGGCCGAGGGCGCTCTTTAATCGTTTCCGCGCACTTCGGGTGCGAGACTGAAAAGAAGCGTGGCCAACCAGGAACCGGCGCCACGCTTTTCTTCTGCGCACTGCGTGCGGCGGAGTTTTGGTTGAGAGTTGTGCAAGGAACAAGAGAGGAATTGAAGTGAGCGAAAAGATCGATGCCAAGCTGGTAAAAGAGTTGCGTGAGAAATCCGGCGCGCCCATGGGTGACTGCCTAAAGGCGCTGCAGGAGACCAAGGGCGACATGGAAGGCGCCTTCGTGGTGCTGCGCAAGCGGGGCATGGCCTCGGCGCAGAAGAAGGCCTCCCGCACCACCAACGAAGGCGCGGTGGGCACGTACATCCATGCCGGCGGCAAGATCGGCGTGCTGCTCGAGGTCAACTGCGAGTCGGACTTTGTGGCCCGGACCGAGGACTTCCAGGAGTTGCTGAAGGATATCGCCATGCACATCGCGGCCTCCGATCCGCGCTACGTGCGCCCCGAGGATGTGACGCCCGAGGACATGGAGCGCGAGAAGGAGATCTACCGCGCGCAGGCGGCGGCCACCGGCAAGCCGGCCCCGGTCATCGAGCGCATCGTCGAGGGCAAGATGGCCAAGTTCTACGAGGAGGTCTGCCTGCTGGAGCAGCCCTTCATCAAGGAGCAGTCCATCTCCATCAAGGAGCTGATCGCGCAGAAGGTCGGCAAGCTGGGCGAGAACATCACCGTGCGGCGTTTTGCCCGCTTCAAAGTGGGCGCGCCGGAGTGGACCGTGGCGACGACCAAGGCGGTGGAAGCGGCGGCGGCAGAGTAAGGGACCAAGGGACTAAGGGACTGAGGGACTGGAAAGGCCCGGGGCTTCTGCTTCGGGCCTTTTCTTGTCTTTGAGCAGAGTCCGGTTTGCCTAACTGCGCCCGCGCGCGGTTCTGACCCGATGCGGCCGGCAATATGCGATACTCGGAAAGGTATGTACAAGAGGATCGTTCTCAAGCTGTCAGGTGAAGTGCTGGCCGGCCCCCGGGGCTTCGGTCTCGATGCCGGGAAAATCTCCAAGATCACCGACGAGATCGTCGAGATTCACGCGCTTGGCGTGGAGATTGGCCTGGTGGTGGGCGGCGGGAACATCTTCCGCGGCGTGGCCGAACAGGCCCAGCACATGGACCGCGTCAGCGCCGACAACATGGGCATGCTTTCCACCGTGATCAATGCCATCGCGCTGCAGGACTCGCTGGAGCAGCGCGGCGTGCAGTGCCGGGTGATGACGGCGGTCTTCATGAACCAGGTCGCCGAGCCCTACATCCGCCGGCGCGCCGTGCGCCACCTCGAAAAGGGCCGCGTGGTGGTCTTCGCGGCTGGCATCGGCAACCCGTTTTTCTCGTCGGACACGGCGGCCAGCCTGCGTGCGATGGAGATCAAGGCGGACGTGCTGTTGAAGGCAACCAAGGTGGAGGGCGTCTACTCGGCCGACCCGGTGCTCGACAAGGACGCTGTCAAGTACGACGAGCTCACCTACATGGACATCCTGCAGAAGGGCCTCAAGGTCATGGACCTGACGGCTGTGAGCCTGTGCAAGGACAACAACATGCCGATGATCATCTTCAACATGAACCGGCCGGGCAACATCAAGCGCGTCGTCCTGGGCGAGAAGGTGGGCTCGCTGGTGACGGCGTAAGAGCGAGTGGGCAAGCGAACAGGTGGACAGGTGGACGGAGATTGAGCCCGGCTGCCGTTCATTGGCCACTTATCCACTTGCCGGCCTGTGCAGCCGATCGCCGGCCGCCGTACACTGTTCACTTGTTCACCTGATCACCTGTTCACTTTTATGGAGATGAAGAAGCCAGCTCGGTTGAATGCCCTCACCGGGTTGCGCTGTTTTGCGGCCATCAACATCGTCTTCTTTCATTTTTCCAATCCCAACTGGTTCGGCTTTCTGGCGCCTGTGGTCAACGCCGGTTATGCCTCGGTGAGCTTTTTCATCCTGCTCTCGGGCTTTGTGCTGGCGTATAACTACGCCGGCAAGGCGCGCACGGGCGAGCTGGAGCGGAGCCGCTTCTACGAGGCGCGCTTTACCCGGCTCTATCCGATCTACTTCCTGAGCCTGTTGCTGGCGTGGAAGATGATTCCCGAGGAGTGGGCGCACCACTCGCATGGGATGTTCTGGACGGGGATGGCGCTCTCGCCGCTGCTCTTGCAGGGCTGGGTACCGCCGGTGGCCACCTTCCTGAACACGCCGGCGTGGACGATGTCGGCGGAGAGCTTCTACTACCTTCTTTTTCCTTTCCTGGCGCGGGCGCCGCGGCCGGAGCGGATGGGGCCCCACATGTGGAAGATGGCCGGGGTATGGGTGCTGGGGATGATCCCGGGCACGATCTACTTCCTGACCAATCCCGACCATCTGGACGTGACCGACCGCTGGAGCTACGGACCGTGGCTGCAGGTGCTGAAATATACGCCGCTGCCGCACCTGGCGAGCTTTGTCTTCGGAGTGATGCTGGCCACGGTGGACGAGCGAATCGGGCGCAGCAGCCGGCTGCGGCTGATCCTCGGCGTCTTCGGCTTCCTGGCCACCTTCGGCCTGCTGGAGCTGGGCCCGGCGATTCCCTACGCCATCATCCACGACGGCCTGCTGATGCCGCTGTTCGGGTGCATCATCCTCGGCCTCGCCGGCAACAACGCGATGGCGCGCGGCTTCAGTTGGCGGCCGCTGGTCTTCGTCGGCGAGGCCAGCTACTGCCTGTACCTGCTGCACTTCAACCTGTGGAACCTGGTGCACGGCTCCGGGTTGCTGGAGCGCACGGGACTGATCCGCTTCGATCCGTGGATCAGCTACGTGGCGTTGATTCTGCTGGCGCTGGCGGCGCTGCACCTGGTGGAGAAGCCGGCGCAGCGAACGCTGCGCGGGTGGATGCACGTCTGGCGAGACTGAGGCGGCTGGGGAAGCGACGGATGCGGCTGCACGGGCGATGGTGTGCCGGCCAGGCGCAAAAACAAAGACGCGGCGAGAGTGCGGCACCCGGGATTCTGGTGGGGGAAGGAAGGCAGGGGCTGAAGCCCCTCGCTTTGTTTTCAACGTTGTGCGGCGCCCTTCGACCACGCTCAGGGCAGGCTTGAAGTCATGCCATGACTCTTTTCCGTGCCAGGTATCGAGGTTCTCCGCAACATATGAAGACAGCGTTCATTATCGCGGGCGGTGGAGGCCGGGGGGGCTCAGGGGCGGCGGCGTGAGATCCAGCGGTAGAAGCGCCAGCCGCTGCCGTGGACCAGGCGCATCTGCTCGGCTTTGAGGGCGGCGTAGGAGCGCGAGACGTAGGTATCGAACGCCGGGGGCCAGCCGATGGTGGAGCGGCGCTCGGTGAAGTCGCCCTCCTGCCAGCGGGACAGGACGGCTTTATAGCCGACAACGTGGGTGACGAAGTCGAGGAGGCACTGGGGCATCTCCTCCTCGATGATGAGGTAGGCCTTCTCGATGATGATGCGCTCGCGGATGTCGTTGAGGGGCATGAAGATGGTGTTCATCCAGAGGGTCCACTCCTTGAGCTCGCTGTCGAGGATGGGGTAGCTCTGGGTCTTGTTCAGGCGGGCGAGGAGGGTGCGGTAGGCCTGGTTTCCGGCCTGGGAGGCGACATAGAGGGGCCCGTAGAACTCGTTGAGGCGCATGTTGACGAGCTTGAGCATGTCTGCGCGGCGGGCCATGAGGCGCGTGGTGAGGAAGGTGACCAGGTAGCCGGCGAAGGCCAGGACTATGGTCAGGATTGCCGCGCCCTGCAGGGTATTCGGAAGAATAAAGCTCGACGGGTCCATGGCTTGCCTGCCCGGGGTGCTAGTTTACGTCGTTGGCCATCGTGACGAAGACGGGGGGATTGCTGGTGAGCTGGGAGTCGTAAATGAGGACGGTGCGGACCTCGCCGCCGGTGAGTCCGAGGGCGGTGGAGGTGTACTTGGGGGTGGTGGTGCCGGTGGGGGTAATGACCATGGTGACGCTTTGCGAGGTGAAGAGGATGTAGCCGGCGGTTCCGCCTACGGGCAGCCCGGTGACGATGGGGATGGTGTTGGCCAGGGTGGTGCCGCTGGGGACCATGTAGACGTCGATGGCGCCGGTTTTGGGGGCCTGGTTGAGGAAGCGGAAGGCGGAGTGGCCGCCGGCGGCGGCGACTTGCTGATCCTCGAGGACGGTGACCTCGTAGCTGTTGGGCGCGGCGCCGTTGTCGGTGAGGAAGATGGAGTGCTGGTGGCCGCCGAGGATGGTCACGTTGGAAGAGACGATGGTCTTGCTGCTGGTGACCTCGGTGATTTTGACCAGTGCGGCGGCTGAGGCGGGGACGGTGCCGTAATCGGTGATGGTGCCCTGGCCGATGTTGCCGGCGAGCTCGACGTTGCTTCCCTGGCTGGTGATGAAGACGTTGATGGCCGGCGCGATGTAGGAAGCATCGATGACGCGGACCAGGCTGGGCTGAGTGAAGCCGGCGACGTTCTGGCAGGCCGAGAGCGCCAGCGAGAGGCCGAGCAACACGGTGGCGATTACAGCCAGCCGGGATGGAGTCAACCGCCCTGCCTTGTTCTTCCACAGATCTTTCCAGGTCGTCTTCATGCGATTCTCCACGAGGCACGGTGCGGGGCGCGAGGGGCGGCGGCCGCAAGAAGCCACCCCCCACTGTTCAAGTCCACCACCCATATTACAGGTGCGCGATGGGTAGAGTTTACGACTTTTTGGTCAGCGCGTCACAGAGGGATTGAAAGGTTCAACGGCGCGGGGTGGAAAAGACGCGCCGGAGCGACTCCGCAAGCCGGCGGGTGGGGTCAGCTTGCGCCGAGATAGAGGAAGCGGGCCAGGAAGAGCGCGGCCAGGACGTAGAGGAGCCAGTCCTGGCGGCGGAGCTTGCCGGCGGCGAGGTGAAGGAGGGCCCAGGCGATGATGCCGAAGCCGAGGCCGTTGGCGATGGAGTAGGTGAAGGGAATCAGCACCAGCGTGAGGAAGGCGGGGACGGCGACGAGTGGGCTGTGCCAGTGAATCTCGCCGATGGAGCCGAGCATGAGCGCGCCCACCAGGATGAGCGCCGGTGCGGTGGCCGCCGCGGGCACGATGGCCACGAAGGGCGAGGCGGCGATGGCCCCGAGAAACAGTAGGCCGGTGACGATGGCCGTAACGCCCGAGCGCCCGCCGGCCGCCACGCCGGCCGTGGACTCGACGTAACTTGTGACCGTAGAGGTGCCGGTGAGCGAGCCGAAGATGGTGGCGACGGCGTCGGTGAAGAGGATGCGGCTGAGGCGGGGGATGGAGTGGTCGGGCTCGATGAGGCCGGCGCGCTTGGTGACGGCGACGAGGGTGCCGAGGTTGTCGAAGAGGTCGACGAAGAAGAAGACGAAGACGATTTCGAGGATGCCCCTGGAGAGCGCGCCGCGGATGTCTAGATGGAAGGCGGTCTGGGAGAGGCTGCCGAGGCCGCCGGAGGCAGGCGCCCAGTGGGTGAGGCCGAGGCCCCAGGCGATCGCGGTGGAGACGAGGATGCCGATGAGGATGGCGCCGCGGACACGGCGGACTTCGAGGGCGACCATGAGGGCGAGGCCGCAGAGGGCGAGGATTGTGGTGGGCGAGCGGAGCGAGCCGATGGAGACGAGGGTGTTCGGGTCGGCGACGACCAGGCCGGCGTTGCGGAAGCCGATGAGGGCGATGAAGAGGCCGATGCCGCCGGCCACCGCGGCGTAGAGCTCGTGGGGGATGGCGTGGAGGATCATCTGGCGGATTCCGGCGGCGGTGAGCGCGAGGAACACCACGCCGGAGAGAAAGACCGCGCCAAGGGCCGTCTGCCAGGGAACGTGCATCTTCAGGCAGACCGCGTAGGCGAAGTGGGCGTTCAGGCCCATTCCGGGGGCGAGCGCGATGGGGTAGCGGGCGAATACGCCCATCAGGATCGACGCCAGACCGGCCGAGAGACAGGTGGCGGCGGTCACGGCGCCCAGCGGCATCCCGGCTTCCTTCAGGATGGAAGGGTTCACCAGGACGATGTAGGCCATGGTGAGGAAGGTGGTGAGGCCGGCGAGGATCTCGGTGCGCCAGTTGGTGCCGAGGCGTGCGAATTCGAAGTAGCGTTCGAGTCGGGCGAGCATGGGCGGGTGATTCAAGGAGAACACAGGCGGGCGGGGGCGCAAAAAACACCGCCTGCTTGCGAGGGATTTATCCCTGGCCTGCCGCTCTTGAGCGGCCGTGCGGACGCCTTCGGCAGAGCCGATCGAGACTCATGGCCTCCCAACCTTCCGCAAAGAGCGCGGGCGCCCGATTCCATCGTCAGGCGGCGGGTGGGCCACCTGACAGATTCCTGATGGGTCGGAGATGGTCGAACCGCCAATGGTCAAGAAGGCTCAGACCCGACGGCGGGTCCGCCCTTTCAATGAGAGAGCGGAGCCAATCCCTGGCTCCCCGGCAAACCGGATTTCCAACCCCGAAACAGGAGGATCCAGTGTCTACGATAACAACCCAAGACGGTACGCAGATCTATTACAAGGACTGGGGCGCGGGTCAGCCGGTGGTCTTCAGCCACGGCTGGCCATTGAGCGCCGATGCCTGGGACGACCAGATGGTGTTTCTGGCGGGGCACGGCTATCGCGCCATTGCGCACGACCGCCGCGGCCATGGGCGATCGAGCCAGCCCTGGGCAGGCAACGACATGGACACCTATGCCGACGATTTGGCGGCACTGACCGAGGCGCTCGACCTGAAGGAGGCGGTGCACGTGGGGCACTCCGCCGGGGGCGGCGAGGTTGCCCGGTATATTGGACGCCACGGCACCGGGCGGGTGGCCAAAGCGGTGCTGATCGGCGCGGTGCCGCCGCTGATGCTGAGGACGGAGGCGAATCCAGGCGGGTTGCCGATGGAGGTCTTCGATGGGATCCGGGCCGGGCTGCTGGCGGATCGCTCGCAGTTCTTCAAGGACCTTACGGTGACGTTCTATGGGGCCAATCGTTCCGGTTCGACCGTCTCGCAGGGCCTGCGCGACTGGTTCTGGCTGCAGGGAATGCACTCCGGATTCAAGGCGGTTCTGGACTGCGTCAAGGCCTTCTCCGAGACAGACTTCACCGAAGACCTGAAGAGGTTCGACGTGCCGACGCTGATCCTCCACGGCGACGACGACCAGATTGTGCCCATCGCCGACTCGGCTCTGCCGGCGGCCGCACTGGTGCGCGGATCGACGCTCATGGTCTATAAGGGCGCTTCCCACGGGCTCTGCTCGACCCACAAGAACCAGGTGAATGCGGACCTGCTGGCCTTCATTCGGAAGTAGAGGGCAAGCATCGCGCGGCGGATGGAGAATAAGCCGTGCCGCAGGGTTGGCAGGGATAGAGCGACGCAACGGGAGCGGGCCCAGCGCACTGGACCCGCTCTCGCGCAGCAGCCCTTCTGCTTGAACTACCTTCGACCGAGCATCCAGCCGATCACCGCTCCGGCCGCAATGCCGACTGCGAAGGTTGCCGTTACCGATTCGAACGGGTACCGTTGCAGGCGCTTTCTGGTGTCACAGTAAAGCTCCGAGGCGGCCTGGCTGCTTTGTTTTCCGGCACACCGCGCCGCTTCCCCGCCGTTTTCAAGCGCGTCCGCAACGGCGGACGCAGCCCGCGAAGCCTTGTGCGCTGTATCGCCGATCTGATCGCCCATCTGTTCCAACACTGACTGTGTCATTGTGTTCCTGACCTCTCTCGTACCTGTTTGGAGTTGATTTGCCTATTCAGCAGGGGAAGATCCCCGGCTGAGGCGGGGCGACAGCCGCTGCTTGGTATTTGCGGGAGTCGCCCCCGGTTTGTGTTCCTTCCATCAGCAAAGAAGAGCGCCGTCCCTACGGGACTCCGGAGCGGTTGTTGGTTGGGTCCACCCCACGCTGAAGCGCGGGGCTAACCAACGCTGCGCCTACGGCGCGGGGCTAACGCCGCGCCTGCGGCATGGGGCTAACCCTGCGCTTACGGCATGGGGCTAACCTTGCGCTTACGGCGCGGGGCCGACGCCGCGCCTGCGGCATGGGGCTAACGCCGCGCCTGCGGCATGGGGCGAATGGCTGCTCACGGCAGGGAGCGATCCGTTGTTGGGCCCTTTGAGATGCCACCGGCCAAAAGGGCTTCCGGCCCCGCCGGAGGACGCTTACTGCCCGACGGCCTTTTCAACCTTGCCGATGAAGTTCTGCGTTTTGCCGGCGATCTTTTCCGCTCTGCCTTGCGATTCGAGGCGGGGGTTGCTGGTCAACTGGCCGGCCGTCTGCTTGATTGCGCCCTTGACTTCGTGAACCTTGCCTTTTGCCTTGTCGATCGTGCTCTGTTTCATGGTGAAGTTCTCCTCTGTTCGGTGGCGGGTTTAACTGAATTGAGATCCATCGGGATCTCCCTGTACCTTGAAGTTCCGCGACCCGGCGAGGGGCTTTTTCCAGAGCTTTCCTGCCGGAGGCAGAGGCTTCTATCGACCAGTATTCAGCGATGGGGTAGCTGAATGCTGGTCGGAATTGCTCGCCGCGGCACGCGCCGGGGGGCCGGCCCGGTCCAGGCTCGATCTTCGTGCGCGGAGGGGACGACAGGCGGCGGGTGGGATGCGCAGGGGGTTGCGGAGACGGAAAGTGGCGGGTTGGGGTTCCTTGTCGCCGCAGCGCAAGTTAGAGCGGAGGGCGAGCCGCCCGGCGCGGGGAGGGTTCGTGGTTTCCCACCCTTGCGGGCACCTTGGAAAACTGCCTGCTGGCGATAGATTGTGTCAGGGCACGACTTTAGAGCGAAACCAGAGTTGATGTGGCCTGTTGAGTTCTTTGCAGGGGCGCCGCTCCCTGTTGGCCGCGTCGACTTGCGTTTCCCGGCTTCGGGATACAGCTACTCTGGTTTCGCTATAGTCGTGCCGCAGATGGCCAATCCAGATTCCGGCTTTAGCCGCTGCGGAATTCGAAATCGCTCAAAACAAAAGAACGCAGGGGCTAAAGCCCAACATGTCTTTGTTGCTCATTCGGCACGACTAAAGTCGTGCCCTGACACATGTTGCAATCTGAATGAAGTTTTGCAAGGGGTCTTGCGATAGAGAGAATCGAAAGGATGGGACGTCCGATTCAGAGCTTGTGCAAGGGCGGGCTGCCCGCCGGTGGAAAAACAACCGCAGATCCTTCGACTAGCTGCGCTCGCTCAGGATGACAGGCCTGATAGGCGGTGGCAAAGGCTCATTTAGGCGGAACATTCCCTCAGGGGCTAAAGCCCGTCGATTTTCATCAGGCACTTACGGCACGACTGAAGTCGTGCCCTGTTACAAAGCACTCTTCCCTTGAGTTTTTCGAGAGCCTGTGAGGTCGTGCCCTTTCAAATTCTGACTTTTACCGCGGGGTGATGAATCAAGGGAGACAGATGGACTTAGCCGAGCAGTCTGGCGGCCTCCTTGGCGAAGTAGGTGACGATGAAGTCGGCGCCGGCGCGGCGGATGCCTACGAGCGATTCGAGGATGGCGCGCTTGGGGTCGAGCCAGCCGCGCTCGAAGGCGGCTTGCAGCATGGAGTACTCGCCGGAGACCTGGTAGGCGCCGATGGGGACTTCGAAGTTATCGCGGGCGGCGCGGACGATGTCGAGGTAGGGCATGGCCGGCTTCATCAGGATCATGTCGGCTCCTTCGTCGAGGTCGAGTTCGATCTCGCGCAGGGCCTCGCGGAGGTTGGCGCCGTCCATCTGGTAGCCGCGGCGGTCGCCGAAGTGGGGGGCGGAGTCGGCGGCCTCGCGGAAGGGTCCGTAGAAGGCGGAGGCGAACTTGGAGGCGTAGCTGAGGATGGGGGTCATGGAGTGGCCGGCCTCGTCGAGGGCCTCGCGGATGGCCCAGACGCGGCCGTCCATCATGTCGGAGGGGGCGACGATGTCGGCGCCGGCCTCGGCCTGGGAGACGGCGGTGCGGGCCAGCAGTTCGAGGGTGGAGTCGTTCTCGACCTCGAAGCCGTCGCGGGTCTCGCGGACGATGCCGCAGTGGCCGTGAGAGGTGTACTCGCAGAGGCAGACGTCGCCGACGAGGACGAGCTTCTTCGCGGCCGGCGAGGCCTTGAGGGCGCGGAGGGCGCGCTGGACGATGCCGTCGGCGGCGTAGGCGCCGGCGCCCTGCTCGTCCTTGGACTCGGGCAGGCCGAAGAGCAGCAGGCCGGCAATACCGAGCTGGGCGGCCTCCTCGGCCTCCTTGACGGCCTCGTCGATGGAGAGGTTGAAGACGCCGGGCATGGAGCCGACGGGCTTGCGGACGCCCTCGCCAGGACAGATGAAGAGGGGATAGATCAGGTCGCCGGGCTCGACTTGGGTCTCGCGCACCAGGGCGCGGAGGGCATCGGTGCGCCGGAGGCGGCGCATGCGCATCTCAGGGAAGCTCATGCGAACGATTGTAGCGCGGGAAAGACAGGGAAGAGGGAACAGGGAACAGTGGACAGCGGACAGGCGGAGCGCTGGGTTGATCCCGTGCCGCTTGTTTGCCTGCCCTGTTCGCTGCCCCCTGCTTTCAGAGTTGCTCGTAGAGTGCCCGGTTGCGGTAGCCCATGAGCACGATGAGCGTCCAGATGCCGATGGCGAGGCCGAAGGGAAAGGCGCCGTGGAAGAGGCCGAAGATGGAGACCCAGGCGGCGACGATGGCGACGATGCGGCCCCAGGGCGCGCGCTCCCAGAGGCCCCAGCCGGCGGCCACGGCCAGGCAGGCGCGCACGATGACCCAGGCCCAGCCCAGGCGCAGGATGGCCGGCCCGAACCACAAGGGAGGCACATTGCCGCTGGGCCAGGGGCCGTGCATCCACCAGCCAAATCTCCCGCTGAACCAGAGGCGCGCGAAGGTCATCCCGACGATGCCGGAGACCAGGATGAGGCCGGCGTAGATCATCCAGACGACGCTGAGGGCTCTGACGCGGCCGGCGAACTGCTGGACCTGGAAGTCGAGGCCGGGAACGGGCGGGACAGGCGGGGCGGCCGGCCTGCCGCACTGAGGGCAGAAGGTCTGCCCTGGGTTGATGACTGTACCGCAACCGCTGCAATACATGGACGCCTCCGTGGTGCTGCTCCGAAGGTAGTACGCAAGGGGGGCGGCTGGGGTTCCGGGCTGGGAGGGATTAGGGAGCAGGGAACAGGGAGCAGGGAGCAGGGAGCAGGGAGCAGGGAACAGGGACTAAGGGACTAAGGGACCAAG
>JBAVMZ010000387.1:0-4482 GCA_049690595.1 Occallatibacter sp.
GCACCGGGCCGCGCCGCCAGCACCGTCTCCCCCTCGGAAGGCGGCTCGACGCGCAGGCCTTCGGGCTCGGCCGCGGCGGACGTGGACGGATAGGTTTCTTCGCCGGGGTAGGGGCTGGGGGCAGGGAACTGAAGGTCCGCCACAGGCTCCGGAGCGGACGGCGCGGCCGGCTGTGCGGGAGCCGCAGCCGCCATGGCGCGCAGGCGCTCCTCCTCCGCCTTGCGCCGGTCGGCTTCCTCGGCCTGGCGGAACTCCTCTTCCATCTGGAACTTGAAGTCGTTGGAGGCCTTGCGGAACTCGTACATCAGCTTGCCGATCTGGCGGCCGATCTGGGGCAGGCGGCGCGGGCCGAAGACGACCAGCGCCATGACCATCAAAATCAGCGAGTCCGTCCAACCAAGGACGGCATATTGAATTGGCGGCGAAACGAGCATGAACCATCATGATACCCGCCTGTGCGCTGGGCTCACAAACGGCGCCCCCGACGGTGAGCGCCAGAGGCGCGGTCAGTGAGCCGATGGCTTGGCCGTCCGAGGCGCTGGACGGGCGGGCGCGGGATGAACCGGCGCGTGGGTTAGGCAGGGCTGTTTGGCGCAGAGAACGCCGGTGATCCCCTGGCCTTCCGTGAGCGCGAAGATCCGGTCGACGGCGGGGATGCGGACCTTCTCGATTTGCCCCGATGGCCAGTGAATCTCGGCCGTGCCGGCGTCGGCCGCATCGCCCAGCCCAAAGTGCGGCCGCTGGTCGTTTGAGGAGATGAAGCTGCCCCCGCTCATCACGTCCTCGCGCTGACGAAGGCCGTTCGCGGTCAGGTAGACGGTGGCGCCGACGGCGTCGCGCGGACTCCGCTTGCCGGTGGCCGGATCGGCGCCCCCCACGAGCTTGAACTCGACCCAGTGATGATGGTCCGGATTGACGTTTTTCAGCAGCACCGGCTGGCCGTCGATGGGGCTGATAACCACGTCGATCTTGCCGTTGTTGAAGAGGTCGCCGAAGGCCGCGCCGCGGCCGGAGGTGAGCGTGGCCAGACCCGACCCGCGGACCGGCGGAACATACTCGAACTTGCCGTTGTGCAGATTGCGGAAATAAAGCGGCCGCTCAGCGAAGGTGGTGCCCCAGTCGTGCCCGTCCACCTGCCGATAGACGTGGCCGTTGATCGTCATCAGGTCTTTCCAGCCGTCGTTGTCGATGTCCACAATGCCCGCCCCCCAGCCGACAAAGGGCACGGGAATCTGCGCAATGCCGGCCTGGTCGGCGACGTCGGTGAAGCTGGCTGCGCCGTCCTCGGGGCCGTCGTTGTGGTAGAGCGCCTTGTAATCGTCGCTGAAGTCGGTCACCAGCATGTCGACCAGGCCGTTGTTCATGTAGTCGCCGACGGCGAGGCCCATGGAGGCGATCTCGCGGCCATCCTTGTTGGGCGCGAAACCGGAGACGTAGCTCTGGTCGTCGAAGGTTCCGTCGCCCTTGTTGATGTAGAGATAGTTGGGCTGGGAGTCGTTGGCCACGAGCATGTCGACCTTGCCGTCGTTGTTCACGTCCACGAAGATGGCGGTGAAACCGTAGTAGGCGCTGGGATCGCTGACGCCGGCCTTCACGCTCACATCGGTGAATGTGCCGTCGCCGTTGTTGTGGAAGAGATGGTCGGGCTCGCCCTGGAGGCCGTGCGGGCCGCACATGACGGGCACGCCGTGCATCTGGCAGAAGGCGAAGGGCACGTGGCCGTCGTTGGCGTCGGGCTGGTGCTCGATGTCGTAGTGGACGTAGCCGGAAACGAAAAGGTCGAGCCGCCCGTCGCCATCGTAGTCGCCCCAGGTGGCGCCGTCGCTCCAGTTGCCCAGTGTGACCCCGGCCTTCCCGGCCACGTCGGTGAACGTGCCGTCGTGGTTGTTGCGGTAGAGGCGGTTCTTGCCGTAGTTGCAGACGAAGATACCCGGCCAGCCGTCGTTGTCGAAGTCGCCGATGGCCACGCCGAAGCCCCAGCGATCGTTGGTCACGCCGGCCTTGGCGGCCACGTCGGTGAAGGTGCCGTCGTGGTTGTTGTGGAAGAGCGCGGCGTGCGGCGGCGTGCGCTTGCCGGTCATGGCGTCGTAGGTCGAGCCGTTGACCATAAAGATGTCGAGCCACCCGTCGTTGTCGTAATCGATCAGGCCCACGCCCGAGCCGTCGGTTTCAAGGATGTACTTCTTCACCGTGGTGCCCATGACGTGACGCCAGCCAGAGAGGCCTGCGGCCTTGGTGGCGTCCTCAAAAACCACGGGCGCCTGGCCGGGCTCGACGAATCCGCCGGCGGTGATGGGGCGCTTCTCGGCATCGTAGACCGGAGCGAAGGTGCCGGCCGAGGCGATGCCGCCCATCCCGCTCTGCGCCTGCTGCGGCGAGGTGCCGTTCTGCGCGAGAGCGGCGAAGGAAAGAGCCAGCAGAGCAGCCGCGAAGAACACGGGCCTGTTAAGGCGACCGAAGTGACTTGTAGACGACAAGTGCGGGTCCTCGAAATGATTCGAATCCCGAGAGGCAGGTCCTTCGACTCCGGCGCGAGCGACCTGCGCTCAGGATGACAAAACAGCGTTCCAACTCGTACGCTGCCCGGAGCTACTTCGCGGCGGGTTGGGCGGGCGGCGCGGAAGCGGCAGTGGGCGCCAGCGGGTCCGCGCAGGGCTTGCCGCCGCAGAGCGCGCCGGTGATGCCCTTGCCCTCTTCGATCATGTAGATACGGTCAACCGCGGGCAGCTTGACCGTCTGGACCTGGCCGCTGGGCCAGTGAATCTCGGCCGTGCCCGCATCGTTGGCGTCGCCTAGGCCGAAATGGGGCCGGCGGTCGTTCGAGGAGATGTAGCTGCCGCTCGAGAGCACGTCCTGGCGCATGCGCATACCGTTGGCCTTGAGGTAGACGGTGGCGCAGGTGGCGTCGGCAGGGCTTTTCTTGCCGGTCTTCGGGTCCACTCCGCCCACCAGTTGCATCTCCACCCAGTGGTGCCTGTCCGGGTTGACGTTCTTGAGCAGCACGGCGGGCCCGTCGATGGGATTGATGACGACGTCGATCTTGCCGTCGTTGAAGAGGTCTCCGAAGACCGCGCCGCGCGCCGGGATCACATCGGCCAGCCCGGTTCCCTTCACCGGCGGCACGTACTCGAACTTGCGGCCCTTGCCGCTGGGATCGGGAATGTTGTGGAAGAGCAGCGGCCGCTCGGCCCAGGTGGTGCCCCAGTCGTGCTGGTCCACCTCGGGATAGACGTGGCCGTTGACCTCGAAGAGGTCGAGCCAGCCGTCGTTGTCGTAATCGAGGAAGCCGTCGCCCCAGCCGACGAAGGGGATGGTGGTCTGCGCCACGCCGGCCTTGTAGCTGACATCGGAGAAGCTCAGGTCGCCGTCGTTGTGGTAGAGGACCTTGTAATCGTCACCGAAGTCGGTGAAATAGAAGCTCACCTGGCCCGAGTTGTCGTAGTCGCCGGCGGCAATGCCCATCGAGGCAATCTCGCGCCCGTCCTTGTTGAGCGCCAGGCCGGAGACGTAGCTCTGGTCGTCGAAGGTGCCGTCGCCCTTGTTCACGTAGAGGTAGTTCGGCTCGGAGTCGTTGCCGACGACCAGATCGGGCTTGCCGTTGCCGTTGAGCGAGACGAAGATCACTGAGAAGCCGTAGAACTTGTCCTTGTCCTCAACCCCGGCTTTTACGGTGACATCGGTGAAGGTGCCGTCGCCGTTGTTGTGGAAGAGGTGGTCGGGCTCGCCTTCGAGGCCGCGTGGGCCGCAGTTGACCGCCGCGCCGCGGTACTGGCAGAAGGCATAGCCCACGGCCTTGGTGCCGGCGATGGGCAGGTTGTCCTTGTCGAAGTGGACGTAGCCGGAGACGTAGAGGTCCAGCCGGCCGTCGCCGTCGTAATCGCCCCACGAAGAGCCCGGCGACCAGTTGCCCAGGGCCACCCCGGCCTGCTCCGCGCGATCGGTGAAGGTGCCGTCGTGATTGTTGTGGTAGAGCCGGTTCTTGCCGTAGTTGCCGACGTAAATATCGGGCCAGCCATCGTTGTCGTAGTCGGCCACGCTGGCGCCATAACCCCAACGGTCGTTGGTGACGCCGGCCTTCTCGGCCACGTCCGTAAAGGTGCCGTCGTGGTTATTGCGGAAGAGCGCGGCCTTGGGCGGGGTTTCCTTGCCGTTGAGCGCGTCGAGCGTGGAGCCGTTGACCAGGTAAATGGAGAGCCAGCCCGAGTTGTCGTAGTCGATCAGCGCCAGTCCGGAGCCGTTGGTTTCGACGATGAACTTCTTCTCCGGCACGCCCATCTTGTGGATCCAGCCGGAGAGGCCGGCCTGTCTGGTGATGTCCTGGAAAACGACCGGCCCCTTGTCGACGAATCCGCCGGCCGTGATGGGCCGCTTCTGCTCGTCGTATTGAGCCGCCGCGCCCAGTCCGCCGGCGATGCCACCCATGCCCTGTTGCGCCTTGGGCGGCGCTCCGGGGGCGGGTGTCTGCTGCGCCTGGGCCTCAAG
>JBAVMZ010000388.1:0-22700 GCA_049690595.1 Occallatibacter sp.
TTCGCCAGCTAGACCGGTTCCAGAATAGCTGTACCCCGGAAGCGATGGACTCAAGTGGCATTTTCCTCAAGAAAATGCCACCTTGCACCATGCCAGCAAGGGCACGGGAATTCTGGAACCGGTCTAGACCGCCCCCCTGTGCCCGCCGTCACCCCCAGCCGTCCGCGCCATCCTCTAAAATCGCCGTGAGGAGATCTCACCAAAATGGCCCGTAAAGCACTCATCGCCGCCAACTGGAAGATGTACAAGACGCCCGCCGAAGCCAAGGCCTTCGTCGAGGCCTTTCTGCCGCTCGTTGCCGGCCACTCGCGCGACGAGATCGCCCTGTTCCCATCCCCGGTGTTGCTGCCGACGGTCGTCGCTGCATGCAATGCCTCCAACGTCGCCGTCGGCTGCCAGAACATCCACTTAGCCGAGGAAGGCGCCTACACCGGCGAGACCTCCATCGCCCAACTGAAGGCCGTCGGCGGCACGCACACCCTCATCGGCCACTCCGAGCGCCGCCAGTACTTCGCCGAGACCGACGCCATCGTCAACAAGAAGCTCCACGCGGCGCTCAAGCACGGCCTCATTCCCGTGCTCTGCATCGGCGAGGTCCTGGCCGAGCGCGAGGCCGGCAAGACCGAGGAAGTCCTCAAGACCCAGGTCACCGGCGCCTTCGAGGGCATCACCGCCGAGATGGCCGCCCCCATCGTCATTGCCTACGAGCCCGTCTGGGCCATCGGCACCGGCAAGACCGCGACCCCCGAGATGGCCGTCGAAGCCCACAAGATCGTCCGCGCCGAAGTGGCCAGGCTGCTCGGAGCCGAAGTCGCCGCTGCCATGCGCATCCTCTACGGCGGCTCGGTCAAGCCCGACAACGCCACCGCCCTCATCGGCCAGGAAGAGATCGACGGCGCCCTCGTCGGCGGCGCCAGCCTCAGGCCCGAGTCGTTCGAGAAGATCGTCAAGTACTGAGCTTCCAGCTCTCGGCGTCCAGCCGGGCTGGCTGCTGAGGGCATGACAGAACCGCAGTCCTAGGTGGACGAAGTGGGCCGTGGAGCACGGTTTCGATGAACCGGGTTCCGCGGCCCCGCGTATGATGGCTCATGGCCACGCGCGACTTCTACATCGACCGCCTGCGCACGGGGATGACCGCCCTGGTCGTCCTGCATCACACCGCCATCACCTACGGCGCCATCGGCGGCTGGTACTGGCATGAGATTCAGCCCTCGCATACGCCCTCCGGCATTCTTCTCGTCCTCTTCTGCACCACCAACCAGGCCTACTTCATGGGCTTCTTCTTCCTGCTGGCCGGCTACTTCACGCCCGCCTCGCTCGAGCGGAAGGGCTACGCGCGCTTCATCGGCGACCGGTTGATCCGGCTGGGCATTCCCACTCTGGCCTTTGGCCTGATCCTCGGCCCGCTCACCGCCGCGATGGTGAACTATGCCAGAGGAAAGGGCTTCTGGCCCACCATCGCGTGGTATTGGCGGCAGAAGCAGTTCAACCCCGGCCCGCTCTGGTTTGCCGAGGCGCTCCTCGCCTTCAGCCTCTGCTATGTGCTCTGGCTCAGAATTCGCGGCGCCCAACCCGGCGCCCCCGGAGCCGCCCAACCCGCCCCCTCGCCTGTACCCGGCTGGCGAGCCTGGCTCCTTGGCGCGCTCGCGGTCGGCGCCGTTGCCCTTGCTCTGCGGCAGCTCTTCCCCATCGGCACCTCTCTGTATGGATACTGGGCCTCGTACATCTTCCTCTTCGTTGTCGGCGTGCGAGCCAAGCCGCGCAACTGGCTCGCCCAACTGAGTTGGAAGCAAGGCCGCCCGTGGCTGATCGTCGCCCTGCTTGCCTGGCCCACCCTGCCGCTCGGCTGGTTCCTGGCCGCCGGCAAGGCCAACTTCAACACCGGCTTCTCCTGGGCCGCGTTTCTTTACGCCTTCTGGGAACCGCTTGTCACCTGGGGTTTCATCGCGGCCTGGCTGCTGGTCTTCCGCGCCCGCTTGAACCAGCCCTCCGCCCTCTGGGACTGGCTCGGCCGCCGCGCCTACGCGGTCTACATCCTTCACCCGCCGGTGCTGGTCGGCATCAGCCTGCTGCTGCACGGCTGGGCGGCGCCTGCGCTGGTCAAGTTCGGCGCGGTGGGCACGTTGGCCTGCACCGCCACCTGGTTGCTTGCCGATCCGCTGATCCGGCTGCCCGGCGTGCGACGGGTGGTTTGAAAGGCAGCTTTCAGCTTTCCGTTGGCGGGGGTGGGGCTATGCTGTCCCACCCTTCTTCGCAAAGTACGCGAAGAAGGATGGGGCACCCACGGTGGAGGGCTTGGTCAGGCCGGACGGGCGGTGCAAAGGCCTGGGCGGGCCAGTTGCCTACGGCTTCCGCGAGAAGTGGAAGACGGAGGCCGGCATCTCCTTGCCCTTGTCCTCGTAGATCCAGGCCTCGTCGTGATGATTGGCGTCGATGAAGGTGATGACCAGGCCCACCATGTGCCCGTCGCCGGGCCCGATGTTGGTTCCATCTTTGAAGCGGAATGCGATCTGGTTCGGCCCGGGCGCGGGGACCATCTGCATCCGGGGCTGGTTGTGCGAGGCGCAGTAGTGAGTCGCCAGCAGCGCCGGACCGTCTGGGTGGAACATCGTCACCATCTCGTACGGCCCGTCCTTGTCCAGCACGTGCATGATCGCCGAGCCGCCGCCGGTCATGCGGACTTCGAGCGTGGATTCGACCTTCTGGCCGCCCTCTTCCCCGCTGGCCTGCCACTGGCCGACAAGCGTGCGGAGCTGCTGCCACTCGGGCGAGCTGGGCGCGGCGATGTGCTTCATCTCCGCGGACTCGGCCGGCTTCTTCTCCTGGGCTGGCTGCTGCGCGAGCGCGCCGGCCGGGGAAAGGGCCAGCGCGACGAGCGCGACGTAGACGATTCTTGGGTTCATATGCGACCTCCGAAGATTATTCTGGACGTCCGATCCGGCCGCGTCAACGGACCCGCTGGCGCGAACGCCGTTTTAGCGGGATAATCCTTGCATGGCGACGCAGCCCATCTCCGACGAACTCTGGACCGTGCGCGAATACCTGGCCACCACCTGGAGCCCGGACCGCGAGCTTGTCGATGGACGGATCGAGGAGCGGAACTTGGGCGAGAAAGATCACTCCATCCTACAGCGGTACCTCACGGTTCTATTTGCGATCAAGCGCGCGGAGTGGAGGGTTGAGGTCTTTCCCGAGCTTCGTACCCAGGTGGCGGCCACCAGTTTTCGCGTCCCCGACGTGCTCGTGGTGCGCGCTGGAGAATCCTTCGGCCGCTTCCTCAAGCATCCGCCACTGATCGCCGTCGAGATCCTTTCGCCCGAAGACACGCTGCGCAATATGCAGGAGAAATTCGCACAGTATCTCCGCTTCGGCGTCCAGAACATCTGGATCGTCGACCCCGGACCGCGCCTGGCCTACACCTACACCGCCGCCGGGCTCGAAGAGGTGCAGGGCGGCGAACTCGCCGTCCCGGAAACGCCGATTCGCGTGGTGCTGGCCGAGCTCTTTGCGGAGTTGGACCGGGATTCGTGAGGGCGGGTTGGCCGAATGGGGATCGTGCTCTCCAGGCAGCTTTCAGCTCTCAGCTGTCAGCTTGGCCGTGCGGTGAGCTGAGATTCAACTTTCAGAGAGGGTTGGGTCCATGCTTTCCCAGGTCTGAGAATCCAGACCTGGGGCACCCATTTTCTGTGGCTGATCTCGGAAAAACCTGCGGGTTGAGGGTCGTGCTTTCCCACCCTGGATGCAAAGAACGCATCCAAGATGGGGCACCCTCAACGGGGTTGGAATGGCCACCGGAACCGGGGCCACCCGCCCGCAGGACGAACGAGTTCACTCGGTGATGGGATCAACCGGCCTCAGATCCGCGAGGTCGCCCGAGACTTTGCCGCCGAGCCGGTGAAGGCAAGCGGCGGTGTCCACAAGAGCGAAGTTCATGCTCATCACGTCCGCCTTGTCAGCCCGCACCGCAATCACGCAGGGACTCACCTCCCGCCCCGTAGCCCGGTCTATAGTATCGATGTTCCCATTGAAAGCAATAGAACTGAGAGCGTTGGCTGTGTCCGATTGGAACAGCCTGTACATGGCAACAAGGGCGATCTTGATGATCAGATCCCGATGTAACTCTGTTACACGTTCTGCAGAGAGGGGGTCTTCGACAATTGCGTTGAGAGGTTGTGAGAACCTGACTTCCGCGATCTTCGGGATTTCGGCCACTGGCGGCAGGGCGCAGCTGACTATCAGCTTCCCCAGAGTTTCCTGGTAGTCAAGGCTCCTGACTGGCGTTGGTTTGCCGCCGAGGATCGGCTTTTCAAGAACACGCGCCCAGTATTCAAGCAACGCGTCCCTGTCTTTGCTCTCATAGAGGCGGCGTCTGTCCTCTGCCCTGGCGAACTGTTGTTGGTCGAAGGAGACCTTGGACCGCTTCCAGTCCTCGACGGCATGGTCGTACCGTTCCACGACTCCTGCCCTTTTGTCTGCCTCGACACGATTCAATTCGTCCCACGCCAGTCGATTTCTGAGAACCCACGGAGATATCCTTTCGAGAACTGGGATCGTCCAAGCGGCCCTAACGACCAGAGACGGGCCTCTCGGAGCAGGTTCAGGCTCAAGCACTGGAGCGGCAACTGGAAACGGCTTCACAGAGGACTGCCAATTGAATCGGTAATCTTCGGCTGTACCGTCAATCAGCAGTTTCTCCAACTTCCGGATTCTCTCTTTCGCATGGGCCGTTAGGGAGGCCGCCTCTGCTGCCCCATTTGTAGCAATTCGAAGGCAATTGCCACACTGGTACCCAGCTACGACTCCGACACCGCATTTCGGACATGGTGAAACCTCCCTACCATATGTCACAACGAGGACACCAGGGGTTCGACCAGCCAGAAAGACACATGGAACGCATAGGGTAAAAAGACAGCATTGCTCTCCGCCCCTATAGTGCCCCCCCTCGAGCTGTTCGCTTACGATTCGGTACCCCTGAGCAGCCATCTGTCTGCTGTAGGTGTCCTTTTGGGCCAGGCCAGCTCTCGAATTCTCGAATCTCTGCGTTACATACTCCATAGATGTTCGATACCCCTTTCAAGTAAGCCGCCGCATCCGAGGGAAAAGCCAAGCCCAGACACGAACCGGATCCAGTTTTTGCTCATTCTGAGGCCGAGCGCCTGTGTTCCGCCGTCAACGATCATTGCTGCAATCAACAGTGCAGCGATTCGTACGTCGCGAGCATAGAGTGGGACGGCAAAGAAACCAACAGTGATGCCAAAACACCTGGCGCATAGAGGAACCTGACGATTGTGAAAGAAAAAACTTCGCTCGGGTAACTGGTGACACCGAATGATCAACGCGAAATGCCACAACAGAGACTGCGAAAAGTCGTGGCACTTCCCGAGCAGAGATTGCAACCCGCCCTTCTGTACGGCAGACTCGCCGGGGCATCCGGACGAAGGTTTCATATTGACCGAAATCATAGCACCCCTGCCAAAAGGAGAGTTACCCTCCGCGGGTCGGGCCCCGGGGGCTTCGCTATTTGGGTCTGGAGCCGCAATCGTGCGGGGTACCTGCCCTTGACGAGCCGATGATTAGGGCACCCCGCCCTTCGCCGGCTCTCAGGCGAAGGGTGGGACACCACTACTTCAGCGGATCGGCCGGCAGCGTCCAGCCTTCTTGCTGGCCCTTGTTCTGCTCCTTGAGCCAGTCGATCAGCGGCTGGAAGTATTCGACGATGGCGCCGGCGTCGGCTTTGTCGGCGCCGGTCATGGCCTTGAGGGCTTCGGGCCAGGGCTTGCTGTGGCCCATCGAGAGCATCGCGTTCAGCCGCGCGCCGGCTTCCTTCGAGCCATAGACGGAGCAGCGGTTCAGCGGTCCCTTGTAACCGGCGGCCTGGCACATGGCGCGGTAGAACTGGAACTGGTAGACGCGGGCCAGGAAGTAGCGCATGTAGGGGACGTTGCCGGGGATGTGATACTTGGCGCCGGGGTCGAAGTCGGCCTCCGAGCGCGCCACCGGAGGGGCCACGCCCTGGTACTTCTCCCTGAGCGCCCACCACGCCGAGTTATAGTGGTCCGGCGTAACTTGCCCCGAGTAGACCTCCCAGCGCCACTTATCGATGAGCAGGCCGAAGGGCAGAAAGGCGATCTTGTCGAGCGCCGTGTGCAGCAGCAGCGGAATGTCGCTCGACGGCGGCGGCACCTGGTCGATAAGTCCGAGCTTCTTGAGATAGTCGGGAGTTACGTTCAGGGCGATGGCGTCGCCGATGGCCTCGTGGAAGCCGTCGTTGGCGCCGTCGCGGAACAGGGGCGGCTGGTTGCGGTAGGCCATCTGGTAGTAGTTATGGCCGAGTTCGTGGTGGACGGTGACGAAGTCGTCGGCGGTCGGCTGGAAGCATGCCTTGATCCGCACGTCGCGTTGGTTGTCGATATCCCAGGCCGAGGCGTGGCAGACCACGTCGCGGTCGCGCGGGTGTGAAAGCATCGAGCGCTGCCAGAAGGTCTCCGGCAGCGGGTCGAAGCCGAGGGACTTGTAGAAGCCCTCGCCGTACTGGACCAGGCGCTTCGAGTCGGTGCCGCGGGCCTTGAGGATTGCCCCGAGGTCGTACGGCAGGGGCGAGGCGGGCGGGGCGACCACGTCGTAGATGTTGCCCCACTCCTGCGCCCACATATTCCCCAGCAGATGCCCGGGGATGAGGCCGTCGGGCCGCCGCGCCTGGTCGCCGTACTTCTCGATCAGCTTGCGGCGGACGTAGGTGTGCAGCTCGCGGTAGAGCGGCTCGACCTGGGTCCAGAGCCGCTCGATCTCGGCCTGGAACTCGGCCGGCGTCATGTCGTACTGCGAGCGCCAGAGGGCGCCGGTGTCGGCAAAGCCCAGCTCGCGCGCGCCCTGGTTCGAGAGCTCGGCCAGGCGGGCGTAGTTGGCGCGCATGGGCGGGGCGATCGAGTGCCACCCGGCCCACATGGCGGCCAGCTCTTTGGGGTCGCGGCTCTCGGCCATCTTCACGTCCAGGTCGTCGATGCCGAAACAGGGGCCCGTGTCGCCGCCGAGGCAGTACCTGCCGCGGCCGTAGGCGGCGTCGAGCTCGGCGGCCTTTTGCGTCGTCTCGGCGCGCAGGGCCGGGTCGGAGGGCGCGGGCAGGCCGACGGAGAGCTTGAGGACGAGAAACTTCCGGGCGGCGTCGGGCGGCAGCGCGAGGCCGTCGAACTTCCGCGACTCCTCAATGAGCGCGGTCTGCCGCGCGATGAGCCGGTCGTTGGCCTCGGCCAGCAGCGCCACGGTGTCGTCGGTGATGTAGGTTTCCTCGGTCCATGCGGCGCGATTGGCGTCGATCGAGAGGGCGTCGAGCTCCTTCTCCGCGCGATCAAGGAAGGCGAGAGCGTCTGCAACGGTTGGCTTGACGGGGGCGGTCTGAGAGAAGGCCGGGGCAAGGGTGAAGGCGACAAGGAATGCTAGGGTGAAGCGGACTGCGGATTTCATGGCATTGCGAGGATAGAACATTTCCTCGGCGCGGGGAAAGTGCGTCAAAGACAGCTGTTGCTTCCTGGGCCACTCACTCGAGACTCGAAGCACCTGGCGCCGTGTGCACAGAATTTTGATGCGCCTGACGGGTTCTCTCGCGTAAGCTGGTTGGCAATCCAATCCCATATCGTGAGGTGACGATGATCGTATTCACGCTGCTTCGGCTGCTGTTAGTCTCGCTGCCACTGGCGTATCCGCAGAGCGCCGTTCACCCGCAATCCCCGCCGCACACCGGGACATATGCAGTCAGTTCGGCGAGCGATCCCGAGCCTATGCCCGCTCACCCGCCTACGGGATAATTATGACCTTGTCCGCATACCCGCGCGTTCAATCCTCTTCAACGGTTGTTTCGATTGCTTGAGAAAGATGGCCTCTTCGCTGGGAAGAGGCCATCCTATTTTCTGCCGCCGATCTGAATTCAATCCCAAAATCTCTAGGGTCTCGGCATGTCGCGGTGGATTGGCTTCACCTGGTAGCCGGCGCGCTTCAGGCGCTTGGCCATTTCTTCGGCCATCATCACGCTGCGGTGCTGGCCGCCGGTGCAGCCGAAGGCGACCGTGACGTAGCTCTTGCCCTCCTGCACAAAATGCGGAAGCAGATAGAGCATCAGCTCCGTGACCCGGCCCAGGAACTCGATCGTCTGCGGGAAGCCGCGAACGTAGGCCGCAACCTTGGGGTCCTTGCCGGTCTTCTTGCGGAACTCGGGGACAAAGTGCGGGTTGGGCAGAAAGCGCACGTCGAAGACCATGTCGGCGTCCAGCGGAATGCCGTTCTTGAAGCCAAAGCTGAGGCAACTGACGAGCATGCGCTTGGAGAGGTCTTCGTCGTGCGAGAAGCGGGACTGGATGTGGGCGCGGAGTTCGTGAACGTTGAAGTTGGAGGTGTCGATGAGGGTGTCGGCGACGTTGCGGATGGGATCGAGAAGCTGGCGCTCTTCGACGATGGAGCGGGAAACGGACTCGGTGCGGCGCAGCGGATGGGGGCGGCGCGTCTCGGAGTAGCGGCGGACCAGCACGGTGTCCTGCGCGTCCAGAAAGACCACGCGCGTGGGCAGGATTTGGCGGACCCGCTTGAGCGTCTCCGGAAAGCGCTCGATCGTGCGGCCTTCGCGGACATCGACGACCAGCACGGCCGAGGACACCTCGGTGGATTTGTTGACCAGCGCGGCGAACTCGGGCAGCATTTCCAGGGGCAGGTTGTCGACGGCGTGGAAGCCGAGATCCTCGAAGGCCTTGAGGGCCGAGGCCTTGCCGGATCCGGAGATGCCGGTGAGAATCACCAGTTCTTTGCCGGGCTTTGCGCCGGCGCGGGCGGGGCGTGCGGGTTGTTTCGCGGCCGAGCGCGGTGAACCGGCGACCGCTGGGCGCTTCCTGGTGCTCATGGCGTCATGCTACAACGAAAGGGCTTACCTGGGCGCGCGGCTCATAGATGCGCGGCGCCCCAGAAGCCGGCGGCGGCCACGCGTTCGGCGCGGGCCGGGTCAACGGCCCAGGAGAGCAGGTGCCCCTGGCCGAGCTCGCAGCCGAGCCTGGCAAGCGCCTCAAGCTGCTCGGGAGTCTCGATGCCCTGCGCCACCACCTGCATCCCCAGGCTGCGTCCCAACCGGATAAGCGATTCGAGCATGGCCACCTGGCGGCCGGCGAGCGTGGAGGCCGCGGTCAGCTTGGGATCGAGCTTGATCACGTCGATGGGCATGCGCACCAGGTGATTGAGCGGGGCCAGCGCGGAGCCGAAGTTGTCCACGGCCAGGCGCACGTTGGTGTCGACCAGCCGCTGCAGAATCGCGACGGCGGCGTCGGGATGCTCGTTGAGGGTGCTCTCGGCCACCTCGAAGAGCAGGCGCGTGGGGTCGGCGCCGGTCGAGGCCAGCGTCCGCTGCACCTGTCCGATCAGATCCGGATGGTAGAACTGCCGGTTGGTGACGTTGATGGTCAAGGTCAGGGCGGACTGCGGCAGTATCTGCGCCCAGCGGCTCGCCAGCTCGCAGACGGACTCCTGGGTCTCGCGCCCAAGGCTGATGCTCAGTCCAGTGTCTTCGGCCACACTGAGCAGGTCGCCAAAGCTGTCGATAGTGCCGTCCGAACGGCGCCAGCGCAGCAGCGACTCGAAGCCCTCCAGGCGGCCCGAGTCGAGCCGGTAGATGGGCTGGTACCAGATCTCGAACTCCCGCTTGTCGAGAACGCTGCGCAACTCGCGCTCGCGCTCCTGCTGCGCGGAGACCTGCACTTCCAGCCGCCGGTCGTAGACCTCGACGTGCGCGCCGCCGTCCTGCTTGGCGCGATACATGGCGAAGTCGGCGTCCCGCAGCAGCATGTCGGGCGAAGTGCAATCCTGGCCGGCAAGGGCGATGCCCATGGAAATGGTGGCTTGCACGGCATGCCCGTAGATATCGAACTGCCGCGCCATCTCGGCCAGGATGCGCTGGGCCACGATGTCGAGATCGGCGGCCGAGACGATGTTCTCCACCAGCACCGCAAACTCGTCCCCGCCGAGCCGGGCCGCGGTGTCCTGCGGGCGGAGCACGGAACAGAGACGCTCTGAGACGGCCACCAGCAGCGCATCGCCAGCGGCGTGTCCCAGCGCGTCGTTGATCTCCTTGAAGCCGTCCAGGTCGAGAAAGAGCACACCGCAGCTCTGATCGCGGCGGCGGGCCTTGCGGGTCAGCGCCAGGCTCACGCGGTCCAGAAAGAGCGCGCGGTTGGGCAGGCCGGTAAGGTTGTCGTGCAGGGCATCGTGCTGCAGGCGGGCCTCCACCTGCTTGCGCTCGCCGATGTCGCGGAAGGTGAAGACGTAACCGGCCCTCTCGCCGTTGACCACCAGCGGACTGGCCTGCATCGACACGTCCACCAGTTCGCCGTCCTTGTTGGTGCGCACCGTCTCCATGGCGGCCGAGCCGTTTTGGTCGACAGTCTTCTTCAGTTGCGCGTCCTCGTGCCGGCGGGTTTCGGGCACGATGAGCTGACCGAGGTTGCAGCCGGTGGCCTCGTCGGCCGCGTAACCGAAGAGACGCGTGAAGGGGGCGTTTGTATAAAGCACGTGGTCGCCGTGGACGATGGCCACGGCCTCGGGGATGCTGGACAGCACGTCCTCCATCAGCCGCGACCGGGGCGCGCGCTCGCGGCCGCCGGGATGTGCCACGACGATTGCTTCGCGCAGCTCGGGGTTGAGAACGCTGTATGTGCCTTCAACGGGATAGAAGCGGCCGTTGTGCGCCGGGATGGTGGCGTGGAAGAGCATGCTGCGCTGGTCGGCGGGATGGGTGGAAAGGGGTTCGGCGATGCTGGGAAAGAGGCCCCAGAGAACGTCCTCGACCGGTCGCTGCGACCATTCGACGTCGGCCGTGCCCAGCAACTTCCGCGCCTCGGCGTTGGCATAGACGATCCGTCCGGCGCGCTCCAGGAAGATCAGCGCCGGCAGAGCGTCAAGAACCTCCTGCTGTTGCGCCGAATCCGAGTTCTCCGGAAGGTTCAAACCCATATTGCCCCAGGGAACGACTGCCAGTGCCATCCTGTACTCCTGCCCTCCACGCCGCGCAGCGAACCGAGGTCGAGATTGCCCACCAGCCGCGCCTGCGAGAGAGCACGCTCCAGGCCGCGCGGAGAGATGGTTCCGCTTATAGATAGCGTAGGCCGGCCCAGCGCCGGAAGAAATCCCCAAAAGAGGGTAGACGGTGCAACCAAAGTCCGGCCGGTGTCGCGTAATCGTCCTCCGGAAGAGCCGGAGGCTCTACCATCGGTGGCCCCTCGAATGGGCCTGCAACGCATGGCTCCATGCTGTTGGCAGCCAGTCGCCCCGCGAATCAGCGTGGGGTGGGCGCGGCCAACAACTTCTCCGGAGTCCCGTAGGGACCGCGCTTCAGCATCGTTCGCGTCCCTCGCGCGCCTCTGCGAAAGGAACGGAAAGCCCAAAACCGGTGGCAACTCCCATAAATATCAAAGAACGACTGTCGTCCCGGCTGAGCCGGGCGGTTCCCGTCGCCAAAGGAATCGGATTTGGGACAAGCTCCCGGCCGAAGCCGGGCGCGCTCAGGCCCACCCTCAGGCAGGGCCGGCCGCAGCCGCTTCGCCGTCCGGCAGGAAGATCTCGAAGACTGTGCCCGTGGAGCTGCCGTTCTGCCCGGCACGGCTGCGAACGCGCATCGACCCGTGGTGCTTCTGGACGATCTCGTGGCTCACCCAGAGCCCGAGGCCCGTGCCGGTGACCTCCTTGGTGGTAAAGAAGGCCTCGAAGATCCGCTCGCGGACGTGGGGCTCCATGCCCGCGCCGCTGTCGGCAATGGTGAAGCGGACGCCCGGCTGCGCGGGGTCGCGCCAGGAGCGGGAGCGCCGCGCGCGCACCACCAGCCGCCCGCCCTCCGAGCTCGCGTCGAGCGCGTTGCCGATCAGATTGGCCAGCACCTGCCGGATCTCGCCGGCAAAACAGAACAGGTCCATCTGCGGATCGTAGTTGCGCTCGACCTCGATCCCGAGCGCCGAGATCCGCCCGTGGTAGAGGCCGAGAACCGAGTCGATCAGCTCGGCCATGTTGGCCCGCGCGGGCAGCGTGGACTGGCGGTAGAAGCGCAGGGTCTGCTGCGTGATCTCGGCAATGCGCCGGGCCTCGTACTCCGCCATGACCACGTAGTTCAGCGCCGGATCCTCGAGCTGGCAGAAGTTGCGCAGCAGGAAGAGCAGGTTCGTGATGGCTTCCAGCGGGTTGTTGATCTCGTGGGCAATGGAGGCGGCCAGCCGTCCCGTGGCGGCCAGCTTCTCGCTCTTGCGCAGCGCCTCTTCGCCGCGCTTGCGCTCGCTCGCGTCCAGGACGATGACGCCCACCCAGCGAACCTGCTGCGGCGTGGGCCGCACCGGATAGGCGCTGGCCAGCCAGGTCCAGGAGCGGGGCGGCTGTCCGCCGCGGCCGCTCAGCTCCAGGTTCCGCACCGGCTCCTCGCTATGGAATACCCGCAGAACCGTGCTCTCCAACTCGTCGGCCACGGGTTGCGGCAATAGCTCGGGAAGCGTGCGGCCCAGGTGGCGGCCCAGCGGGATGCCGGTCATGCCGGCGAAGACCTGGTTGACCCGGACAAAGCGGCAGCGGCGGTCGAAGAAAGCCAGGCCGATGGGCGCGTTGGCCAGCATCGAGTCCAGCAGCGATAGCGTGTCGTTGAGCCCAGCGCGCTGCTCCTCGATCGAGGCCACCATGCGGTTGAAGGCCTCAATGAGGTCGCCGATCTCGTTGTGCACGGTGACGGGCAGGGGAAACCGGCCCGCGCTCTCCGGCGTGTGCATCAGGGCGCGGGTGCCGGCATGAAGAACTTCGATGGGCTGGGATATGGAGCGGGCCATCACCAGCACCAGAATGCCGGAGGCAACGATCCAGATCACCGCGAACAGGGCCGACCCGCGCAGGATGACGTTAAGCTGCTCGCGGTCCCATCCCTGGTCGGTCTCCACCCAGGCGTAGCCGTACAACTGGCCGCCGGCGTAGATGGCCTTGACGCCCTCCCAGCGGTTGCCGCCGCGAGTAAAGACGCGCGGCTCCTCGTGCCGGATCAGCGGAATCTGGGCGCGCTCGGCGGCGTCGAGCTGCACCTGCGCAGCCTCGCCCTGGCTGACGAACTTGACCGTGCCTTCCGGGTCGGTCACCTTCACGAAGGCGACGCTGGGCGCGTTGCCCATCATGCGGACCGAGAGCCCGACCCACTCCGGGCGGCTCTGCAGGATCGCTTCCCTGGCCTGCAGGGTCACCGAGTCGGCCTGGTGGGCCAGCCGGTGCTGGGCGTGGACCCACACCTGGCGGCTCTGCTGACTGATCAGCACCAGGGCAAACAAGCCTGTGGAGAGCGCTTCCAGCAGGATGAGGCCGGCCAGCATCTGCCAACGGATCGAGCGCGGCCACCAGCGCATCGGCATCTCTCCTCGGACTCGCAGCCCGTGTGCCCCAGTGTACCGGAGTAAGTATCCTCCGGCACACCCGGAAGCTTGATGATCGGCAGCCCCTCGAAGCGGCCAGCTCCGGAGCGCCCCATCCCGGCAAGACCCACCCTCCGCCAGCACAGCCCGCTCACCACCGGCAGAACCCACCCTCCGCCAGCACAGCCCGCTCACCACCGGCAAATGCCATCCTCCGCCGGCTGTAGCCAACCGCCGCCGGCAGAGGCCATCCACCGCCGCCAGAGGCCGCTGACCCCGCGCCGTAGGCGCAGAGTTGGTTAGCCCCGCGCTTCAGCGTGGGGTCAGCGCAACCAACAACCTCCCCGGAGTCCCGTAGGGACGCGCTTCAGCACGGTACGCCTCCCTCTCGCGCCTTTGCGAAAGGAACGGAAAACCAAATACCGGGGACAACTTCCAACACCTGCTGCCCCCCGGCAGAGCCGGCGGGTTCCCCTCACAGGAACTTTGTAACCAAGGCTCGACTCCAGCGGAAATGCTCATTTCGATGCCACGAAGCGTCAGGGCACGGCTTCAGAGGCTGCCGAAAAACTCGGATAGAGCGGGCTCTGTAACACGGCACGACTTCAGTCGTGCCGATAAAGCCAATAAAATCAATCGGGCTCCAGCCCCTGCCACCATTTCTTGTGCCACTTCCCCCACCCCATGACCTTCTTCCGTAGCCTGTCAAGCCGCTCCCTCGCAAGGCAATTGCCCAATTCTTCTCGCGATTGCCCCGGCCGCCCCCGCCCGCCCCTACGGCTTGCGCAACGCCGAAGCAATCAGCGCGCCATGAAACCGGCCGTTCTCGATGAAGATCTCGTTGGTGCGCGAGCCGGCCACGATGACGCCGGCAAGGAAAATGCCCGGCACGTTGCTTTCCAGCGTCTCCGGATTGCACACCGGCAGCCGGTCCGGCCCCTCCAACCGGACGCCCAGACTCTCGATGAACTTGAAGTCGGGGTGGTAGCCGGTCATGGCGAAGACAAAGTCGTTCCGGATGGTGCGGCTGCCCTCCGGCGTTTCGATGGTCACCGTGTCCGGCGCGATCTCCGTCAGGTGGGCGTTAAAATACGCCGCGATCTCGCCGGCTTTGATGCGGTTCTCGATGTCCGGCTTGATCCAGTACTTCACGTGCCGGTGCAGCTCCGGGCCGCGGTGAACCAGCGTGACCCGCGCGCCTGAGCGCCACAGCTCCAGCGCGGCGATCGCTGCCGAGTTCTTGCCCCCCACCACCACCACGTCCGTCCCGAAGAACGGATGCGGATCGAAGTAGTAGTGGTGGACCTTGCTCAGGTTCTCGCCGGGAATCCCCATGTAGTTCGGCAGATCGTAGTAGCCGGTGGCGATGGCCAGCTTGCGCGCGGCCAGCACGCCGTGGCGGCCGAAGCGGTCCAGCGTGTGCGCGGCAAAGCCGCCGTTTGCGCCCGTCACCCGCTCCACGCGGTGGTACTGGCGCACGTCGAGCTTGTAGTGCGCCGCCACGTGCCGGTAATACTGCAGCGCCTCGTTCCGCGTCGGCTTGGGGTTGGGACTGGGAAACGGGATGTCGCCAATCTCCAGCAGATCGGCCGTGGTGAAGAACGTCATATGCGACGGGTAATGAAAGAGCGAATTGCAGACGCAGCCCTTGTCCACCAGGACCGTGCGCAGGCCTGCCTTCTTCGCCTCGATGGCGCAGGAGAGCCCGGTCGGCCCGGCGCCAATCACCAGAAGGTCGAAGAGTTCGTCCGGCGCAGGGGTGGGGTGCGAAGTCGTTTCGGTCATGCGACTAGATTAGGCCATTTGGGCCACGACGCGGGGATTCTGTTGCAGACAAGAGGCTTCCGCCAGATTTGCCGGGGATGGTAGAATGGTGGACATCGATGGTGGAAAGGTGGAATCCGGTGTCCCTGAACATCAAAAACGAGGAAACCCACCGCTTGGCCCGCGAACTCGCCCAGCGCACCGGCGAAACCCTCACCATGGCCGTCACGATTGCGGTCAGGGAGCGGCTGGAGCGCCAGAACCCCAATCCGAAGGCAGGCTTGACTGAGTGGTTGGAGGAGTTTACCAAGCACACCGCGCCGCTGCTCGCCGACCTTCCTCCCTCCGACAAGATTGGGGATCTGCTCTTCGACAAGGAAACGGGGCTGCCGCTATGACGGTCGACACCTCGGCGCTGATCGCCATTCTGAAACGTGAACCGGATTGGAGGGACTATGCCAGGGCCATTGAGGCAGCTCCGCACGTCCTGATCTCCGCGGCAACTTACCTGGAGGCCTCGATTGTCACCGATGCTAGGCGCAATCCGGAGGCAAGCCGTGCGCTCGACGAGCTCATCGAGCAATCCCGCATCCAGATCGAGCCCGTCACCGCCGAGCAGGCCCGCATCGCCCGCCAGGCCTACCGCGACTTCGGCCGCGGCTCCGGTCACCGCGCCAACCTCAACTTCGGCGACTGCTTCGCCTACGCCCTGGCGCGGGACAAGCGCGAGCCCATCCTCTTCAAAGGCGACGACTTCGGCCACACCGACCTGCGCCCGGCGTGACAAGGCCGGCTCTAGGAAGCAAGTGCCGGCGCGGGCCCGCCCGAAGCAAGATAAGCGAAACGCATCTGCTCGGGCCTCGGCGACAGGCCCGGAACGACGGCGCCGATTCCGTTCATTGGCACGTTGGCGAGTTCTCTGGGCTCGAGTTTATGCAGCCCGCCACCGTAGACACGGCCTTCGCCAGTCATCTTCTGGATGGGGATATCTTGAAGCAAATCGAAGACTCGCGCGGCAACGCCTGGAACTTCAATCGCGGTGCGCAATCCGGAGCGCGGGTAGAGCAGGAGATAGACGTTCGCAGCGGTGGCGCTTGAGCGGTTATGGAAAAAGCGAAACGCCTTTTGGTTCCCGGTTCCAGGTCTGCCCATATATGTGCACAGGTAAGGGGCGGGTGGGCGCGATTCCTGAGAGTACCAAGGATCGCGAGAGCGGCAGAGATAGCCGCCTGCAACACTCGATTCCCCCTCCTTCAAGTACCTGAACAAAGCCGGGTCGCGCCGGCTCAATTCCTCCTCACCAACGGGACAATCGACCAGGAAGAGCCTCTTCTCGATCTTCGGCGTCCCGTCCTCGTCCGCATCGATCTCATCTGCCTTGAGGTAACGCGGGCTTGGAAGAATCGGGCGCAGGAACTGGCGGGAAAAACCACGCTCCTGCGCATACTGCTCGGAAACGATGAAGAAGCCGTTGTCCCCTGTTGCGATGCCCCGCTTGATGGAGAATAGGTCGCCAAGAACCATCCCGGCGACAGGAAGATGGACCGGCGAAGATGGTTCCGCAAGCCTTGTCCATTTCGGCTCTAACGCAAGCGAGGAGAGCGGACGCTGCACCTGTTGCGCAGGCTCTTCAATTGTTCCGCCATAGGAAAACGTCACCCTGCCTCCAGCTCCAGGCGGTGTATTCCTGAACCAGACGACAGCGGACGAAACCAACGCATCGGAGAATTGGACTTCGTTTGGGTCGAAGCGATGGACGCGCAGCAGACATACACGTTCAAGTAGGTACTGTTTGAGGACGTCCCCGTAGTTGACATCCATGAACTCACTGGGAATAAGCCACGCCGAGACAGCGTCCGGCGCAAGGCATTCATGCGAGAGCAGCATAAAATAGCAATAGAGTCCGGCCAGTCCGCTGACTTGGAAGCCGAGTTGGTTCATGGTCCGGCGGAGACCGGTCTTCACTCCCGTATTGAGGTGATGATGGCGAACGTAGGGAGGGTTGCAGATGAGCAAGCTCGCCTGGATTTGCTTTCTCTCTGTCGCGATGAAGTCCGCGATTCGCAGGTCGAGGCCCGAGCCGGACCACAGCCGCTGGGCGGGCGCGCCGTAGTGAGCATCGACTTCAATTCCATGCGCGCCTTCGACCCGGTGGCCAAATTCTTGCAAGAGGGCCGAGTAAAAAGCACCTGTTCCGAAGGCCGGATCAAGAAATCGGATCGGCTCATCCGGGCCAAAGAACCGCATCGATTCACGGACAATCTCCGTCGCAAGTTCAAACGGCGTGGAGAACTGGCCGAGACGATTCCGCTCCAGTTGCGTGCGCTCGCCATCGCAGCGGCGCTGGAGAATCATCCGCTCTTCTTCCAAATCGAAAGGTGTCATCAGAGCCCCAGCTTTGCGAGGTCGTCGATCCGGTGTTCCCAAACCCAGTCTATGCCTTCGGCAGCCTCATACCCCAGGTACCCACTGTCGAAATATCCACAGAGAAAGAGCACAAATTGGGCACGCTTCCCATAGGTCTTCCTGATCTGGTCCATCTTGGCGGCCTCTTCCTTGCGTCGCTTGTTCACATTCGTGAAGTCGCCTGCCGATTTCGCCTCAATCAGGACCGGGAGGGTCCCGGCCTTCGACCCCGTAGGCACGACCGCGACGTCCGCTGGGATGTTCACCGAGCCCCCATCGCCAACCGTTACAGGGACGTTTACGCGAAAAGCAAAGGTGCCAGGAGCCATCTCACGGAATCTTACCGGCCCGCCCAGCCCGAGGCGGCTGTACCCCCTAGTCTCAAGCCAAGTCGTGATAGCCTCAAGTTGGCGCCGCTCCTGAGCGTTGCGGATGATCGGATCGGCCACTGCGCCGCACAGCCTGTCTGCGATCACCGAGGCAGCCCGCAGAGCCTCCTCTTCTTTGGGCTCCCTTCCCGATTCAAGCCAGACCAGAATGTCCACGTCGGCCATCCGCCGGAGTATCTCCGCAACCTTCGCCAGTTCCTGTTGCAATGTCTCGCTCTTCATTCTAGGTGGCGTCGCGTGCTCGCTCTCCATGCACTGAACCAGGTTCGGCGATACCCCCGCCAAGCCTATTAGTCTGTCCCGCGCAATCGGCGGGCACGTCGTCATCCGGAGGACCGGCAGGAACTCTGGATGCGAAACCAGGACTGCCGGACTCAGGTCCCTCAGAAACCCGGTCTGGACCAAAGCAGACGACACGTGGGCGGTTGCCCGGCTTCGGCTCTCACGGAAGGTCAGCGGCGCAAAATGCAGAAACCACTCGTTGAACATATCAACGGATTTGGCAATATCTGCCTTCCACAGGTCCGGCTTGTGACGATTTGCGGGCATGGTTCCTTCCATCGGGAGCACTGCTACCGACTCATTCATTGTGCAACATTTCCAGTGGACCCGGGGCCGAGGGGGAAAACCAGGACGGACATTTGCACCCTCAATCCACTACCCGGGAGGGTTCGCATCAGGAGGGTCTCCCCTGGCCGTCATCCACCAGGAAGACTTCGTCTCGAGCGTCGCCGCCACGCTCCAGTACATCGGCTACTACCATCCGGTGGACTACATCGTCTCCCTCGCCAAAGCCTACGAGCAGCCCCCGCCGCCAAGGGCGCCATCGCCCAGAGCCCGACCAACCCTCGCGTATGCGCCGAGGGCCATCGCCCCGTCCGCCAGGGCAGCGGCACGGTCTCTCGCGCCGCGGGCGTGCCGCGACGCCCGGTTGGCCCGCTAGGACTTCGTCGATTCGGGCGGCTTCGCCGGCTGCTCCGCCTGTCGCTTGGCCAGCGCCTTGCCAAACCGCTTCCGGAAACCACGCTCGTCCGAGTTGTCCGAGCCCACCTGAAGAACCACCAGCCTCATCGCGCAGCCACCCTCCACCGAAGTCAGCGCCACGGTGTCGGTATACGGCCTCAGGCTCCCCACAACGGTGAACGCCGCCCGCTCCGCCTCGTCGCTCACGCTCACGATTCGATAGTCATTCCCATTCCCCAGCGTATCCATGACGGCGCTCCAGACCACGGAGCACGGCATCGGATACACGTCGTGACCCTTGGCAAGCGTTGGACTGGCAGAAAGAAGGACAAAGGAGAACACAACCAATGCTTTGTACACTCTCACCCTCGCTGCGCCGTGGCCGAGTGACGGCCAGCCGCCTTTCTCCGCGGAGCATCGTTTAATGCGACGGCCTTCCACGCCTTTTGGTTACTGGAATATTTCTGAGGACACCCGCAAATCCCACATTGTGCCGACCTGCGCCCCGCACCCTCCCGCGCGCACCCATTCCAACTCTTCGCTCCATCCTTTACCCTAGAGAGCGCACGCCCAGTCAGGAGCCACAAATGTCCGTCATCCGCCAGGAAGACTTCATCGCCTCTGTCGCCGCCGCCCTGCAGTACATCTCCTACTACCATCCGGTCGACTACATCGTCTCCCTCGCCAAGGCCTACGAGCGCGAGCAGTCCCCCGCCGCCAAGGACGCCATCGCCCAGATCCTCATCAACAGCCGCATGTGCGCCGAGGGCCACCGCCCCATCTGCCAGGACACCGGCATCGTGATCGCCTTCGTCAAGGTGGGCATGGACGCGCGCTTCGCGGGCAACGACGGCGGCCCTGCTCCGGACCTGCAGACGATGGTCGACGAGGGCGTCCGACGCGCCTATCTCGACCCCGACAACAAGCTGCGCGCCAGCGTCCTGGCCGACCCGGCCGGCAAACGCACCAACACCAAAGACAACACGCCGGCCGTGGTCTCGGTCGAACTGGTCCAGGGCGACAAGGTCGAAGTCACCGTCGCGGCCAAGGGCGGCGGCTCCGAGGCCAAGTCGAAATTCGTCATGCTCAACCCTACGGACTCCGTCGTCGACTGGGTGCTCAACACCGTGCCCACCATGGGCGCCGGATGGTGTCCGCCGGGGATGCTCGGCATCGGCATCGGCGGCACCGCCGAGAAAGCGATGCTGCTGGCCAAGGAATCGCTCATGGACCCCATCGACATCCAGGAACTGGCGGCCCGCGGCCCCAAAAACCGCGCCGAGGAGCTGCGTCTCGAGCTTTACGACAAGGTCAACCGCCTCGGCATCGGCGCGCAGGGCCTCGGCGGCCTCACCACCGTGCTCGACGTGAAGGTGCGCGACTACCCCACCCACGCCGCCAACCTGCCCGTCGCCATGATTCCCAACTGCGCCGCCACACGCCACGCGCATTTCGTTCTCGACGGCTCCGGCCCCGTCTTCCTCGATCCGCCCTCGCTCGACCTCTGGCCCAAACTCACCTATGACGTCTCCGCCGCCCGCCGTGTCAACCTCGACACGGTGACGCGCGAAGAAGCCGCCACCTGGAAACCAGGCGAGGTGATTCTGCTCAGTGGCAAGCTGCTCACCGGCCGCGACGCCGCCCACCAGCGGCTGTGCTCGATGCTGGATCGCGGCGAGCCGCTCCCGGTCGACTTCCGCGGCCGCTTTATCTATTACGTGGGCCCGGTCGACCCGGTGCGCGACGAGGTCGTCGGCCCCGCCGGACCCACCACAGCCACCCGCATGGACAAGTTCACCCGCCAGATGCTGGCCCAGACCGGCCTGCTCGGCATGATCGGCAAGAGCGAGCGCGGCCCGCAGGCCATCGCGGCCATCAAGGAGTTCGGCGCGGTCTACCTGATGGCCGTCGGCGGAGCGGCGTATCTTGTCTCCAAGGCCATCTACGGCGCGCGCGTGCTCGCCTTCGCCGACCTCGGCATGGAGGCCATCTACGAATTCGACGTGCGCGACATGCCGGTGACGGTAGCGGTCGACTCGAAGGGCGCCAGCGTCCACGAGACCGGCCCGGCCGAGTGGCAGCGCCGGATTGCGGGGATTCCGATTCTGCAGTAAGGCCACGACTCAGGGCAATCGCATGAAGGCATTTTGGCGCCGAATATGGTCCCCATTCGTACGCGCCGTAGGCGCACAGGATGTTAGCCCCGCGCTTCAGCGTGGGGTTGCAGGCCAAAAAGGCGGTATCGAGCCTCGTAGGGGCGGCGCAAAAATGTCAGCATCACCACGGCGTCGGTTCATGCGATTGCCCTGGGCAGGGGCCAAGGGACTAAGGGACTAAGGACCTACGAACCGTAAACTACGAACTGTGAACTGCGAACTACGAACTGTGAACTCACGAGGCCATGCGCGAGAACCTGGCAACACTCCTTGAAGACTTCCGGCGGTACGGCAAGCAAATCGCCATCGTCCGCAACCAGGGCAACCGCCGGCGGGTGACCACCTACGCCGAAATGGCCCGCCAGGCCGGCCGCTTCGCGGCTCTCCTGGCCGACCGCGGCATCGGCCCTGGCGACCGCATACTGCTCTGGGGCGAGAACGGCGCCGAGTGGGTAGCGGCTTTTTACGGCGCGATGCTGCGCGGCGCGCTCGCCGTCCCCCTCGACGCCTACGGAACGGTCGAGTTTGCCCGTCGCGTGGCCGCCGACGTCCAACCGAAGCTCGTCGTGGGCGACGGCGCCCTGCTGGCCCGGCTGGGCGCCGACTGGCCGCAACTGGCCTTCGAGGGCTTCGCCGAGTCGCTGCCCGCCGAAGAAGCCGCGCCCATCGCCGGCCTCAGCCGCGACACACCGCTCGAGATCCTCTTCACCTCGGGCACCACGGGCGAACCCAAGGGCGTCGTCCTCACCCACGGCAACATCCTCTCGAGCTCCACCCCCATCGAGGAGGGCGCGCGGCCTTACATGCGCTGGGAGCGGCTCTTTCACCCGCTGCGCTTTCTGCACACGCTGCCGCTGAGCCACGTCTTCGGCCAGACAATGGGCCTCTGGGTCCCGGCCATCTTCGCCGCCGAGGTCCACTTCGAAAGTCGCCTGGTCGCCCCGCGCATCATCGAAACCATCCGCCGAGAGCGCATCTCCGTCCTGGCCGCCGTCCCTCGCGTCTTTGCCCTCCTCAAGGCCCACCTCGATTCCGAAGACCCCACGCTGGCCACCCGGCTCGACCGCGCCGCCGAGCGCAAGACGCGCGCCCTGGGCCGCTGGATCCAGTTCCGCCGCGTCCATCGCGCCTTCGGGCTCAAGTTCTGGGCGCTCATCTCCGGCGGCGGCGCGCTCCCCGGGCCGGTCGAGCACTTCTGGAACGGTCTCGGCTTCGTGGTGATCCAGGGCTACGGCATGACCGAGACCTCGGCGCTCATCACCCTGAACCACCCCTTCCACGTCGCGCGCGGCACCATTGGCAAGCCGCTGCCCGGCCGCGAAATCCGCCTGGGCGCCGATGGCGAGGTGCTGGTGCGCGGACCGATGGTGGCCCAGGCCACATGGGAGGCCGGCGCGCTGCGCCAACGCACAGACGATTGGCTGGCCACCGGCGATCTGGCCCACAAGCAGCAGGACGGCGCCCTGCGCTTTGTCGGGCGCAAGAGCGAGGTCATCGTCACCGGCGCGGGTGTCAACATCCACCCCGAAGATTTGGAGGCGGCCATCGAGGAGCAGCCCGGTGTGGCCGCCTGCGCCGTGGTGCCGCTGGAGACCGCCGCCGGCCCCGAGCCCTGCGCGGTGCTGGCC
>JBAVMZ010000389.1:0-2228 GCA_049690595.1 Occallatibacter sp.
GCACCGGAGTAAGCATTGGCACCCCGGCCTCGGCAATCTGCGGAAAGCTCTGGCGGATGGCCCGCGCGGCCGTGACAACGCCGCTGACGCCTGCAGCCAGATCATCGGCACGCTCGTAGCAGATCACCTGCAAGGGCATGCCGGGCATGGATTTGCTCTCGAGCGTTGGCTCGCCCGCTGCATCGGCCAGCGCGCGCGTCAGCGTGGTGAGGAAACCGCCCATGGCCGGACCAAATCCGACGCAGGCGATGTCCACCTCCATCTGCTGGCGCTCGACCTCAGGCTGAGCGTTTATTGCGTCCGTTCCGTTTTCCCCTCCGGCGCTCATGCCGGGTAGTCCAGGGCCTCGGGGATCATCACCTTGGCGACGGTCTCCGCAGCGCGATCCTTGGCCAGCCGCGAGCCGGTAAGGCAGGTGGCGAGCTTGTTTTGCAGATGTAAAAAGTCGGCCGAGCCGGCGCAACCGGCGCATGGGCCCGCCTTGAAGGGATGCTCGCCGTGTTCGCCGATTACATCCAGCGCCACCGAGCCGAGGCCGGGGATGAAGCCCTCGTACTCTTCCACCTCATCGGCCAGGAAGCAGGCCTTGTGGCCCTCGGCATCCCACGCGGGATGGCGGTTGTAGCCGTAGACGAGTTCGGCGCAGATGCGCGAGCACTCGCCGCTGGCGCGGGCGGCCTGAGAGTGGCAAAGATCGCGGAAGAACTGCAAGGTGGCGGGCAGGTCCGTGGCGACGACAGCGTCGAGCGGGCCGCGGGACTCCAGCTCCTGCACATCCAGAATCTGGCAGCGCGAGGCCAGCAGCCAGCAAAGAGCATCGGCCAGGGCAAAGGTCAAACCCTGGCGCGGGCCCTGGTAGAGCTTGTTGCCGTTGGCATCCTTGCCCTCCTGCGTGTAGTGCAGCGTCCACAGCCACATGGTCATGGCCGTGGCCAGCGTGCAGGCTCCGGTGCCGGGGCGCTCGCTGGCGATGGTGCGCATCTCGCGAATCCAGTTGCGGAACTGGGCAAGGAAGAGCGGCGTGGTCATGGTGATAGTGAGCTGGCGGCGCTGCACCGCCTCCGGGCCTTCGTAGGTGGCTTCCAGCTGCGCATCCATCCACTTGTTGGCCAAATAGCCGGGACAGTCTTCGGTGATGCCGTAGCCGCCCATCAGGCTGACGGCCTCGCGCATCTGGCGCGTGCCTTCGCCGGTGTTCCACAGCTTGGTGGCGGGACACAGTACATTGGCGGCAGCGTCCCTGATGACATATTGCACCAGCGGGTCGGCTTCCAGTTCGGCAAGGCGCTCCGGCGCGGGGTTGCCGGTGAGCAGCTCCATGGCGCGCAGCTCGCTCTCCTTCATCGCCTTCAGTTCGGCGCGTCCGCCGTTGATGCCGCGCTCGGCCATGATGGCCGTCTTCTGCTTTTCCAGCGGGTCCAGCTCGTCGAAGAGGCGCGCGGCGGCAAAGCCCAGGGATGCTCCTGCCTCACCGCTAGCCCAGACGTCCACCAGGCGTTGCAGGGCATCCTCGCGCTGCTGGATGCCGAGCTCGTAGCGCAGGCTGCCTTCCTTGATGCTCTCCGCGCCGCGAAAGCGTCCGCGCTGGTAGCGGATGACGGGCTCGACGGCCGAGAGCAGCTTGGCCGAGGTCATCACCCCGACCGTCACGCGGGTGCGGCGGAAGACCGCCTCGATGATTTCACCATGCGAGAAGTTGGGAACGATCTTGCCGTCCTTGATGGTATAGCCGCCGACGATGCGGCTGGCCGGAACCCTGAGGCTGAAGATCGGGTCGCCCGTCGAGCTGAGCTGGTGCACGAGTTTCTTGGTGGGCGTGCCGCGATCAAAGCTGCCCGGGTCGCCTTCTTCCAGGATGATGACGCAGCTGCCCTTGATGCGCTCGTCGCCGCTATCGACGGCGGCCGTGACGAAGTCGGCGCAGGCGATGTTGGTGATGAAGCGTCCACGCTTTTCCACCTGCAGCATCGGCTCTTCACCGTCTTTCCATTCGGCCACGCGAACGCGGCCGCTTAGCAGTCCGGTGTCCACGCCAACGTAGGGGATGGGCTCGGTGAGGGCGAAGGCTCCACGCTTACTCTTGCGATCTTCTCCGGGCTGTGGCGGGGCAGCCAGCTTCATGTAGTGCGCGCTCTGCTCCGCCGTTCCGCGCTCGTGGATTGGGGCCAGTGCCAGAAATCCAGCCAGGCTTGCCGTGGCCGCGCCGCCATCCACCCAGGCCAGCTCAA
>JBAVMZ010000390.1:0-13921 GCA_049690595.1 Occallatibacter sp.
CCTTACTGTGCGGGGTGGGGGGAGGGGTCCGTCAGAATCGACCCCTCCGGGGCCGCTCCGCGCTGCCGCAGGAGCCTTCCACTCCATTGTGAGCGATGAGAGGGGAATTGGATGCAGGCTGACCTGCGAGAAATGCAGGCTAACCGTTCGCGCCGAGGAGAGCAGCAGTCTTCGCCCACCACCCATCGAAGGCCTCGAGCGCCCGCTCGCACTGCATCCGGTGCCGCTCCTTCTTGTCGCGCACCTTCTTCCGCAGCTCCTCTTCGAGCGGAAGCAGAAGATCGAAGGTGATGTTGGCCGGCTGAAAGTGCTTTGCCTCTGCATGCGTAATGTAATGCACCAGCGAGCCCAGGGCAGTGCCGCGCGGCGCCGGCTCGGGCTCCTCGCCCCGCGCCAGGTGCGCCGCGTAGAGCCCGGCCAGCAGACCGGTGGCGATCGACTCCGTGTATCCCTCGACGCCCGAGAGCTGCCCGGCCACCAGCAGCCACGGATGGGCACTGAAGCGCAGCGTCTCGTCCAGCAGCGCCGGCGCCTGGATGTAGGTGTTGCGGTGAATCTGCCCGTAGCGCAGGAAGCGCGCGTTCTCAAGGCCCGGAATCAGCCGCAGCACCCGCGCCTGCTCGCCCCATTTCAGGTGGTTCTGGAAGCCCACCAGGTTGTAGCTGTCGGCCCGCAGGTTCTCCTTGCGCAGTTGCACCACAGCCCACGGCGTACGGCCCGTCCGCGGGTCGCGCAGCCCCACCGGCTTCATCGGCCCGAAGCGCAGGGTATCGCGCCCGCGCCGGGCCAGCACCTCGATGGGCAGGCAGCCCTCGAAGTACTCGGCCTTCTCCCACTCCCTGGCCTCCGCGGCTTCGGCCTGGAGCAAAGCGTCGAGAAAGCGGTCGTACTCCTCGCGTGTCATCGGGCAGTTGATGTAGTCGGCCGTGCCCTTGTCCCAACGGGCGGCAAAGTAGACCCGCTCCATGTCGATCGAGTCGGCCTCGACGATGGGCGAGATCGAGTCGTAGAAGGCCAGCCGCCCCTGACCGGTGAGCCGCTCGATCTCCGCGCTCAGCGCGTCGGAGGTCAGCGGCCCGGTGGCCAGGACGGTCAGCCCGTCAGCCTCGTCCAGCCGCGTCACCTCCTCGCGGACGACGCGAATCCGCGGCTCGGCCGCAATCGCATTCGAGATCCTCCGAGAGAACTCCACGCGATCAACGGCCAGCGCGTGGCCTGCCGGGACGGCCGTCTCGTCGGCTATCCGCAGCAGCGCCGAGGTTCCCCGCCGCATCTCCTGCTTCAGCAGCCAGGGCGCGGTGTTGGGCGATTCGCTCTTCAGGGAGTTGGAACAGACCAGCTCGCCGAAGTCCGTGGTCTGGTGGGCTGGCGTCAGCAGCGGTTCGCCGTCCACCACGCGCCGCATCTCATAGAGGTCCACCTCGCAGCCCATCCGCGCTGCTGTAAGCGCCGCCTCCGGCCCGGCCAATCCGCCGCCAATCACGCGTATCTTCATTGTTCCGCCGCCCCGTCCGCCAGCCGCGCCAGCGCCTCGCCCGAAATCCGCACGTTCCGCCACTCGTCCAGGAACTCGGCCCCCATCGCCGTGTAGAACTCGATGGCCGGCGTATTCCAGTCCAGAACCTCCCACTGCAGCCGCTGGCAGCCCTGCTCGAGAGCGATGGTGGCCACGCGCCGCAGAAGCGCCTTGCCGATGCCCAGCCCGCGGAACTCCGGCTCGACGAAGATGTCCTCGAGATAAAGACCGGGGAGTCCCAGCCAGGTCGAGTAGTTGTAGAAGTAGAGCGCAAAGCCGGCCGGCGCGCCGTCCTGCTCGGCAATCAGGCAGAAATAGAAGGGATGGGGTCCGAATCCGTCCCGCTCAAGCCCCTCTTCGGTGGCGGTCACGGCGTCCGGCTCGCGTTCGTAGGCCGCCAGCGAGCGGATGAAGCCGAGAATCCGCGGCACGTCCTCCCGCACAGCGGGACGAATCATCAAAGTCATGCTCACATTTTAGTGTGTGTGATACAGACCACAACACGGGGGCGCGCAGGCACACTAGAATCTCAATGGGGTGAGTTGTGCCTGCGCGCGCCATGGCTGGGCAGAGCATCGGCGTCAAGTCGGGTCAAGGTCTTGAATTGCGCCGCCCGTTGGATTTAACTTGGTTTCTGCAGCGCGAAGCCGCGCTTTCCGGCGGTTTCCGCTTTGACGGCAAGGATTCCGGGCGATCGCCAGCGTGCCGACTGTGGAAGTGGCACAGCCTGCCGACGAGCGGTCCCGGTCCATCGGTTGCCCCTGCTTGTTCTCCGGAACTTCGTCCGCATGTGACAGCCGGCGAGCAAGCGGTGAAATGACGATTTTTCTGAGCTCGCGGACTGCTCCATGCAGTGCGGCTCCCAAGGAGAAGAATATGAAACGGACCATTTCGCTTTGGCTGGGCCTGCTGGCGTTCGCCCTCTTGCCCGCAATGGCGCAGACGCCCGCTCCCACGGGCAAGATTCACGGCCACGTGACCAATCCGACCGGCGCTCCGCAGCAGGGCGGCACGGTGGCGCTCATCGCCACCACCCGTCTCGCCTCCGGCCCCGGCCTCACCGCCCAGACCGCCGAGAAGGCCACCTTCAACGTGGACCAGAATGGCGAGTACTCCGGCGAAGCCGCGCCCGGGATTTACAAGCTCGTCTACCGCTCCCCCGGCATGACTCCCGACAAGGAAGCCGACCACATCGAGAAGATCGAGGTCAAGCTCGGTGAGACCATCGTGCAGGACGTCGACATGTCCCGCAAGGAGTACATCGAGACCCTGCCGCCCGAGCAGCAGAAGCAGTTGGCCGACCTGAAGGCCAAGAACTCCGTGGCCATGAAGGCCAACGAGATCATCAAGAACATCAACAAGGACATCCAGACCTCGATCCAGGATTTCCATGACGCCGACCTCGCCCGCGCAACCGCCATGCAGCAGTTGGGCGCCAGCGCCTCCAAGGCCGACCTCGACGCCAAGGAAGCCGAGATCAAGCAGGCCAAGTACTCCGAAGTCGAGACCCTGATGCTGAAGGACACCGCGGCCAAGCCGGATGCTTCCGTGCTCTGGGCGCAGCTCGGCCAGGCCCAGGTCTCGCTCAAGAAGTACGACGAGGCCGAAGCCAGCTACAAGAAGGCCCTCGAACTGGAGACCGCCGCCAAGAAGCAGAGCCCGTCAACCCAGGGCGCTGCCCAGGCCGGCCTGGGTGAAGTCTATGCCCGCCAGGGCAAGGTGCCCGAGGCCCAGGCCGCCTTTGACGCCGCCGCCAAGATCAATCCTCCGGGCGCGTCCGGCTACCTGAAGAACGAGGCCGTGATCTACTTCCAGATGGGCAATGGGGACGCCCAGGTGGCTGCCGCGGACGAGGCCATCAAGATCGACCCGACCCAGCCGCTCCCGTATTACCTCCGGGGCCAGGGCCTGATCGGCAAGGCGACCATCGACCCGAAGACAGGGAAGATGATTCTGCCTCCCGGCTGCGCGGAGGCTTACCAGAAGTACCTGGAACTCTCTCCCAACGGCACCTACTCCGTGGAAGTGAAGGCCATCCTCACCGAGGCCTCCCAGACCCACTCCTCCGCCTTCGGGACCGACACTCCCAAGAAGAAGAAGTAAGCCGGTATCCGGCTCGACGCATGCAGAGGGCGCTCCCGGCCACCGGGTGCGCCCTCGGTCTTTCCTGAGCCTCCCGCCCCGTCGCACTCCCCGGGCCTGAAGTCGGCGTCCTCGACCGGCCCGCAACTCCGCCAAAAAACGGATGCCAGCCGTGTACGAGTTGGCGTATGCTTGCCCGTTCCGCGGGGAGGGACGCGCGACTGCCCCCACTTCCGCGCGTTGACCTTCCCCATTTGGTTCCAGGAGGCCGGGAAAGAGGGCTGAACCCCATGGCGAACGAGACACTGCACGTTGACACTGGCCAGCTCCCTGCCTCCTCGCCGGCGGCCCCGAAGGCCTCCGGCAACCTGGGCGCTCGAATCGCTCTCCGCCTGGTGCTGGTCCCCGCCTTCGGAGCGGCTCTGCTTTTCGGCGTGGCCGGCGATCTGCGTTTCTGGCAGGGCTGGGCCTTTCTGGCGTGCGCTGTGCTGCCGGCCGCAGCCGCTTTCCTCATGTTGGTGCGCGCCGACCGTCATGCCGCAGAAATGCGCCTGGAGAGCCGCGAGGATATCGCCTCTCAGCGTCTTCTCATCAATTCGACAAAGCTCGTTTTCCTCGCCGCCTTCCTGCTGCCCTGCCTGGATCACCGCCTGGGCTGGTCGCTTGCCCTGGGCCACTCGGTCCCGCCCTGGCTCAGCGCCGCCGCGGACGCGCTCATCGTGGCCAACATGGCGCTGCTCGGCTGGGTGGTGGAAGTCAACCGATACGCCGCCCGCACCATCCGCGTCCAGCCCGGCCAGACCGTGGTCACCCGCGGCCCCTACGGGTTTGTCCGCCACCCCATGTACTCGGCCAGCCTGGCGATCTGGATGGCCACGCCGGTGGCCCTCGGTTCCTGGCTCAGCCTGCCCGCCTTTGCCCTGCTCATTCCGTTCTACGTGCTGCGGCTGCTAGGCGAAGAGAAGTTCCTCCGCCAGTACCTCGACGGCTACAGCGCCTACTGCCGCCGCACGCCATTTCGCCTGGTGCCCTTCATCTGGTAGGCGGGCTCGCCCGGGCGGCCTACAGCACGCTGACGGCAATGCGCGCGGTTGCCGCCGGCGTTCCTGTGCTCGTGGCTGTGACCGTGAATGTGTAGGCGCCCGAAGTAGTGCCGCCGTTTCCACCTCCGCCGCCTCCGCCGCCGGAGCCGCTGCCGCAGCCGCCCGCGGCCCAGCCAAGAACCACACCCGCCAGAAGCAGCGCGGCAAACCGGCGCCTGCGCAGGCGGCAGGGGAGAAGCAGCAGGCCGGCCAGCACCGGGCCCGCAAGCCAGCCCGAGGACTTCAGGGGCCGCGCCAGGGCGGAGCCGGATGCGGTGGTCGCGATGGTCAAGGTGGCCTGCGCCGCGCCCGCCGCGGTCACGCTCACCTGCGCCGGAACCGTGCAAGTGGGCGGAGAAATCGCGCCGGAGGGCTCTGCTTTCAGCGCGCAACTGAGTTGGACCGTGCCGGTGAAACCGTTGCGCGGGCTCACCGTCAGCGCGGTGGAGCCGCTGCCGCCCGGCGCCTGAATCTGGACCGTGGCTCCTGGGCCCATCGAGACACCCGGAGAGGCCAGCGCGGTCAGCGTCTGCGCCAGCGAGGGCAGCGAAGCGCCGGACCACGCCGGATTCAGCAGCCCATAGGCCTCCGGAGCGCCCCAGGTCCGGCCGGCGCCGGTCGACTGCGTGCCGTTCAGCGGCCAGTAGGCCCAGTCCAGGTCGTTCGCCGCCAGGTAGCTGGCCAGGAATCCGAACCAGTAGCCGTTGTCCGCCGCGCGGGAACTTGCGACGCAGGAGTCGGCCGAGTTGCAAGTGCCGAACTCGCCCACCCAGAGCGGGGCGACGCTGACTTGCGTCACGAGGTAACCCCAGCGCGGCGTCACCTGCCCAAGCCAGTCGTTGTAGCCGGTAAGGCCGGAGTAATCCATGCCGTAATCGTGCGCCACGTAGACAAGCTGGTGGTCCACGTTGAGGGCAACCGGTTGCGCCGCGGCGGCGGAGAGGTCGAGCGCGTAGTTCACCCCCTCCACAAAGATCAGCAGGTGCGGATTGACCCCCAGCACGGCGTTGCCTCCGCGCTCGGCGGCGGCGTGCCAGTCCGTTGCCGCGGCGCCGCCCCAGGTGGCGGTCACGCGCGGCTCGTTGCGCAGGTCCGCGCCGATGACCAGCGGGTTGTCCGCATAGCGCGCGGCCATCCCCTGCCAGTCGGCGATCCAGCTCGACTCCGGGTACTGGCTGTTGTACCAGAGCGTGTTGCCGTCATCGCCGCAGCACCACTCGGCATTGCTGTTGTGGTTGTCCAGAATCACCATCAGACCGGCATCTGTCAGGGCGCTGACGACTTCGTCGAGCACCTCGAGCGCGCTTCGGCCGGCCAGCGAAGGGTTAGCCGCAACCAGTTGCGATGCAACCGCGGGGTTGCTTTCGTAGAGCTCGTTCGACCAGGGCATGCGAACGGCGTTGAAGCCGAGGCTCTTGATCTGGGAGACGATGGAGGCCAGCGGCGCCTGCGCCAGGCCGCCCACCACAAAGTCGCCCGACTCGGCGCCGTACCAGTTGACGGCGTGCAGGTGCACGCGGTTGCCGCCGGCATCCACAATGAAGCGCCCCGCTGTGTGCAGGGGGAGAGAAGGCTGCGCCAAAGCGCCGCCGCATGTGGCCAAAACGGAGAGGAGAAGAGAAAGAAAGGAAAGAAGACGAATCGAATCCCGGAGATTTCGCACGAACACATTTTAATGGCCCGGCATATACGGCGCGCAAATGACCGCAAGAAACAAATGGGGCGCCGGAGGTCGTCCGGCGCCCGTGAATAGCCATTTGGAAGCTACTGTTTGGTGGGTGGGGGCAGCGGTTTGGCCGACTTCAATTGGTGTGCGCCGGGAGCGGGCGGCGCCGCCGGGGCGACTGGCGCTGCCGGCGTTGCCGGGAAGGCCGCGCCCTTCTTGATGGTCAGATCGCCCTGCTCGGTGCTCATGGTGATCTTCGCTGCCCCGCCGCCGATCCGGCCCTGCACGGTTTTGCTCTCGTCGCCGCTCACCTGCAGCGAGAAGTCGTTCACGATCTCGCCGTTGCGGGTCCGGCCGTCCACGGTGGCCGAGGCGTTGGGCGGCAGCGTCACCTCGATGTTGCCCTCGCCGCTGGAGTTGATCGCCTGCACGTTGTAGGGGCCGGCCGGCGAAATCGAGATGCTGCCGTTCCGGTTCTCCACGTAGGTGTCGCCCCAGATCTCGTTCAGGACCACGTCCTTCTTCGAGCGCGTCTTCACCCGCACCTCGCCCTTGGCCTCGCTGATGCGCAGGTCGTCGGGGTTCAGTGAGAGGGTGCCGGGCAGAGACGCCAGATCGAGGTCGGTCACCGTGGTGTGCAGCTTCACCGCGCCGGCGATGTTTGTCATATGCACGTCGCCGGAGATTTCGCCGCTCTGCGTGATCCGGCCCTTGATGTCGGTGAGGGTCACGTCGTTGGTTTCACCGTCCAGGCTCACGTCGCCTTCCACACTGAGCGCCGACAGGTCGTGCTTCCCGTTGGTGAGGTGCGCCTCCACCGCTCCCTTAATCGAGTCCAGCTTCACATCGCCCCGCGCCGTCACGTTGATGCCCGCGCCCAGCCCGGATGCCAACACGTCCCCGTGCCCCGCATGGATGGTCACCTTGGCCGACTTCGGCACCACCACGGTCAGGCCCAGCCAGCCGCGGTCGTGGCCGGCCGACTTGACCACGACCGTCGAGCCGCTCACCACCACGCTCGGCTTCTCGGCCTCGAAGACCTTCTTTGCCTCTTCGTCGGTCTCGATGCGGGCGATTTCGTGCGCCTGCACCGATACGCCGCTGCCCTCGCCGCCCGTAATGCTGATGTCGCCGCGCGGATCCTCGATCTCGATGGCCGGATTGGCGCCCAGCGTCGTGCTCAGCAGTTGCACGTCCTGCACGTGCTCCGGCGCGCCGAAGCTATTGAAGAAGTCGTTGTCGTGGTCGCCCCAGCGGTCGAACCAGTTGTCCATATGGTTGAAGCCGGTGGCTCCGGCGCCCACGATGGCCAGCAGAATCAGCAGGCCGATGAAGCTCCCCGAGCGACGCACCGGCGTCTCCCGGCGCAGGTCCAGCGCCCACTCGGCCAGCAGCAGCAGTCCGGCCCCGATCAGCAGCAGCGGCCACCATCGCCCGTACCAGCTCCAGAAGGCGCTGCTGGCGATGTGGCCGGTGGCCAGCAGCAGCGCCACCACGCCCACAGCCACCAGGATGACGGGACCCACCATCGACGGCACGCGCGGCCCGTAAGCGCCCACGTAGCCGGCTTTCCATGCGTGCTGCTGAGCCCGCCAGGCGTCGCGCTGCGCGCGCCAGGCCGCCTTCTGCTGCTCGCGATAGATGCGCCACTGCGTCTTCGGGTCGTAGGGCGGCATCTGTGGCGGAACGCCGCCGCCCGGAGGCATACTCGGAGGTACCGTGCTCATTGCTGTCCTCCCTCGGGCCCGTGCCCGGAGACCTCGCTCTCCGCGCCCGGCGCAGAGGTTGCCGGCCCTGCGGGCGAAGCCGTCGCCGGCTGACCCGGATAGGGCGCCATGCCCGGCATCGGCGGAACCGGCGGATAGCCGTCAGCGGCCAGCGCGGCCCGCTCGGCCAGCAGCAGGACGCCGCCCAGAATCAGGTAGAGCGGCCAGCTCTTGCCCCAGCCCAGAATGTGCGCCTGGGCCAGCAGTGCGTTCAAACCGACCAGAAGAAGAAACAACGGGCCGCGCAGGCGGCGAATCAGGATGTAGCGGTTCATTTCGGACCTCCTTGCGTGTCCCCCAGCCGGCGGACGATCAGCCACACACCGAGGCCGATCAGCAGCAGCGGCCAGGTGAAGTCAAAGAAACGGAACGAGAAGAAATCGAGCTGTCCCATCAGAAAGAGCAGACCCAGCCCGATCAGCACCACGGCGCCTACCGGCTCCTTGCGCCGGAACGGCACCGGAGGCACCGGCGGAGGCGGACAGCACGGGGTTCCGGGCGGATACTGGGCGGCGTAGGGCGCCTGATACCCGCCTGCATACGGCCCCTGGTAGGGCGTCTGCCAGTCGGCCTGGCTCGGCGGCGCTCCCGCTGCCGCTGCCGGGTCTGCCGCGCCGGGCACTGTTCCCGCGGGCGGTGCAACCGGAGGACGCGGTCTGGCGCCCAGGTTCAGCCAGTTGCCCACTTCGTTCAATCCCAGCGGATCGGGCAATGGCTGGCCGTCGCGCATGGCCCTGGCCGTGTGAAAGGCCTCGAAGCTCTGGTAGAGCACCCACGCCCCGATGAAGATGCCGAAGATCCCGTTGTAGCTGCTGGTCAGCGAGACCAGCACGGCGAAGATCACCACGTGGATCAGGCCCTTGAAAAACTGGCCGTTGTACATCGCGCCCACGCCGGGAATCAATCCCAGCACGGCCGCCGCCGAGGGGTTCGGTCCGCTCGACACTGCCGGGCCGAAGGGCTGCGGAACCGCCTGCCATGCCGTCATGCACGCGGCGCACAGAACCTGCCCGCCCGGGCCGGTCTTGATGCAATTGGTGCAGAGTCCCTTGCCGCAGCTCTGGCAGTAGGAGGCTGCTGCTACACCGGAGTGATTTACGCAGTCCATACAGTGCTCCTTTCCCGTTCTGCCGCTCGGGAGCCGCCACAATCCGCGGGCCGTTCGTTGATCGTCAGGGAGGTTTCAAGGTATTCGTGAGCGTCGGTCAGCATAGGATTGACCGACTGTTGCGGAGGGTCTACGCGCGATCCTCCGTCCTTCTTGCCCGGGTTCTGCCCGGGAACTTGCTGCGACTCGCCTGGCGCCGGCTGCTTTACCGCTGGCTCCTGTCCACCGCCTTCGCCTTCGCCCTCGCCATTGGTCGCCCGGCGCAGTTCGCGCATCCTGGACTGCACCTCGTAAACCAGCCGCAGGTGATCGTAGTAGCGGATGATGGGGGTCGACGCCATGGTGAAGCGCCGCTCCATGTAAGCCCGGATCGAGGCGGGCTTCAGGTCCGCCAGCCGCAGGTGCGTGAGCTTCACGCCGGTCAGGTTCAGCGTGAGCGCGATTGAGAAGAAGGCCATCGCCGCCGTCATCATCAGCCGCGGCTCGGCAAACCGCCGCACAACGCCCATGAAGCCCGGCCGCTGCCACGGCTGCGGCACCGGCGCCACCTGGCCGGCCGGAGCCAGCAGACCGAAGCCGGCCACCTGGCCCGGTCCTGTCTGCGCCAGAATCCTCTCCACCAGCCCGGCCGGCGGCTCGGGCTCGGCCGCCAGAAACTCCAGCCACTCCCGGCCCCGGCGCGACTCCTCGTAGAGCGCCGTGCAGGCCGGGCAGACGGCCATGTGAGCGTTGAAGCGCTCTTCCTCTTCGGGCGTCAACAGCCCGTCCAGCGCATCCGCCAGCAATGTCTCCCAGGCCCCGCAGGCCGGAGAACTCGGAATATGTGTGCGCTCTGCCATGGTTACATCACCTCCCGTTTATTACGTTCCAGCAGGCGCGCCAGTTCCGCGCGGCCTCTGCTGATGCGGGACTTCACCGTCCCCTCGGGTATGCCCAGCACCTGGGCGATCTCCTTATAGTCCAGATCCTGCAGGTCGCGCAGGATCACCGCCTCGCGCAACTCCACGGAAACGCGCGCCAGCGCGGCCTGGACCATCTTTTCCAGTTCTTTGCGCGCCGCCGACTCGTGCGGTGAGGGCCCCGCGGCCGCCAGCCGGTCCACCGGCCTCAGCTCATCGGTCTGGTCCCAGCCCTCGTCCAGCGAACTGGTCGCCCGCTGGTTCCGCGTGCGGCGGAAGTTATCCACCAGCAGGTTGCGGGTCATCGTCGTGATCCACACCTGCAGGCTGCCGCGCGTCAGATCGAAGCTCGCCAGATTCGAGTAGATCTTCAGGAACACGTCCTGCGTCAGGTCCTCGGCGTCCGCTCCGTTGCCGGTAAACCGGAAGCAGAGCCCGTAGACACGCCGGTGGTGCAATCGCACCAGCTCGGCCCATGCGCCCGAGTCGCCATCCATGCAATGGCGTACGATTTGGCTCCAGTCCGGCTCCAATCCAGTCGCCTCCGGGCGCGCCGGGCGGGCCAGATGCTCTCCGCCGTCCCCCGGTCCTTGTCCCGGAACGCGTCCCGGAAGCGGCGGTTCCACCCCGCCGGCTTCACGCGAGCGTCCCTGGGGCCGTTCTCCCAGGTCGCGCCGCACGGGTGCCGCGGCCGTTACCGGCCACATCCCGCTCCAGCTTAATGTACCCACGCATTGCATATTGCGCTAGTACGAAGGAACTCCGAAGTTGGTTCCGTGGCTTGAAAAGCTGCGGAAAACCTCGTCTCAAGGACACCAAGTCCCAGATCACGGCTTCACAGCCTGCCGAAGAAGTAAATATCCTCCAGCCGGAGGTCTTTTGGCTGGTGGCCGCGCAAAGGGGCCTGTGTCGGATCGCTCCATGGCGGCAGGGACCACCCGCCGTCCGCGGAAGCCCTCACCCCGCGCCGTAGGCGCGGAGTTGGTTAGCCCCGCGCTTCAGCGTGGGGTCGGCGTGGCAAACCATGGATTCGGAGTCCCGTAGGGACTTCCGCTTCAGCGGCTGAGCTTGAGGACCCAGGCGGGCTGGTGGAGAAGGTTCTCGGGGATGGGCGGCAGGTCGACGCGGAGGCCGCCGGGAACGGGCTTGAACTTCAGCTCGCCGGGGGCGCCGAGCAGGGTGACGGAGCGGGCGCCTTTGAGATTCTCTACCGAGGCGTCCTTGAGGGTGAAACTCGCGCCGGGCCAGCGGGGAAGGACGGCGTAGAGGTTGTTGCCCCTGGTGGTGAAGAAGGCCTCGATGGCGGCCTTGCCGGGCTCGGGCGCGGCGGCCAGCTTGGAGACGTCGTAGGCGGATTCGAACTCGGCGTTGTAACTGGTTTTGGGCTGCTCGCCGGCCGACCACTGGCGGCTGGTTTTGGCGGGCCGTGTTGCATAGATGGCCTCGCCGTTGACGCGGAGCCAGTCGCCGATCTGGCGGAGGCGCTCCTGCATGACGACGGGGATGGCGCCGTCGGCGGCGGGGCCGATATCGAGCAGCAGATTGCCGCCGCGGCTGACGATGTCGGTTAGCATCAGGACCAGCTCGGCGCCGGAGTGGTAATCATCGAGGCGCTCGGCGCGGTTGTAGCCGTAGCTGAAGCCGATGCCGCGCGACTCCTCCCAGGGGTGGTCGAGGCCGGCCATTCCGGCGGTGTACTCGGTGGTCCAGTAGCCGCCGTGCTTGTGGCGAGTGTCGGAGCCCCAGCGGTCGTTGACGACGACCTCGTCCTTGACTGGCGACTCGTTGAAGAGCCATGCCAGCAGCTCGGCGCTGCGCCAGCCGGCGGAGTTCATCTCCCACTCTCCGTCGGAAAAGATGATGGAGGGCTTGTAGCGGGTGACCAGGTCCTTGAACTGCGGGAACATATGGCGCTCGACGTAGGCTTTGCGGTCGGAGCGGTAGAGGGGGTTGTACCACTCGTAGAGGGAGTAGTAGTAGCCCATCTTGAGGCCGCGGGCGCGGACAGCGTCGGAGAGGTCACCGAGCAGGTCGCGGTGGGGTCCGATTTCGGCGGCGTTCCGGCGGCGGCCCCAGGTGGCCGAGGCTTCCTTCGAGGGCCAGAGTGCAAAGCCCTCGTGGTGCTTGGAGGTGAGCACGACGTACTTTGCGCCGGAGGCGGCGAAGGTGTCGGCCCATTGGGCGGGGTCGAAGAGCTCGGCTCGGAACTGGGGGGCAAAGGACTGGTACTCGTGGTCGGGGCCGTAGACCTTCTGCTGGTAGGCCCAGGTGCCGGTTTCGATGGGGTTGGCTTTGGGGTTGTCGCGGCCCTCGGTCATCTGGTGCCAGTACCACTCGGCGTAGGCGAGCTTGCCGGGGATGACGGGGGCGTAGGCGGGGACGGAATAGACGCCCCAGTGGATGAAGATGCCGAATTTGGCGTCCTGGAACCAGGCGGGGGTGGGGCGGGAGTCGACCGAGTCCCAGGTGGGCTGGTAGGTTTGGGCGGATTGGGCGGTCTGGGCGGCGAGGGGAAGGGCGAGGGCGAAGAGGACCAGGAATAGGCGCTTCATGGGGCGGGCTCCGTTGTCCGTTGGCCGTTGGCCTGGCCGGCGCCACCACGAAGTTGTTTTGCGTGCGGCGCGGCGGCCCGGCGGGCGGTCGGCAACATGGTACACGAGCCGATGCGCCGCAGTGCCTGGCTTACCGCGCCGGGACCGGCTCCTCGGTTTGGGAGGCAGCGGGCGCCTGAGGAACCACGGGGCCGTTCATGGGATCGGGCGGCGGGACGAATGCGCCTGCGGAGGAATGCTCGCCCTGGAAATCCCGGGCAAACTCCGTTGGCTCTGCCTGGACCGCGGCGGGTTCAGCCACGGAGAAGCCGGTCGCATCGGGCTGGGATTCCGGCTGGTTCAGATGGATCTCTTTGCGAAAACGGGGAGACAGATGGTTCTTCACATCGCTCTTCTTGACGAGGCTCATGGCCGCTCCAATCGTACGGTTGCGTGCCTGAAAGATGCTCGTCTGGAGCGAAGCCTGGAATGCCGGAGGCGAGAAGGGAGAGACTTACTGCTGTCTCAAGCATACGCCTGCCGGAGTTTTCGTGCCGGCGGCGCTCCTCCTCCTCGCGCCCGAATCCGCGCCAGCGGAAGCGGCGCAAGGACCTCGATCAGAAGGATGCCCCAGGGTTGACGGGAAGAGGCCGAGGCAGGTTTCGAACCGGCTTCAGCATGTGCAATTCAGGCGAAAAAAGGCGATTTTTTGGCAAAAAACGGCTTTTTTCGCCCAGAAAACCGGGGTTTCTGTTAACGGATAAGATAACAGCATGAAATTGTATCTCATTGATTCTATGTTACATATAGCCGTCAAAGACCGCAAAACACGCGGAAAATGTGGGAGGGGGGGTGGGGGGGGGGCAAAATCAACCCCTCCGAGGCGGTTCCGTGCCGCCACTCGCCCGGCCTTTGTCGTCGCTCCCGCGGAAGTCATGAGTCCATTGTGGGCCAAGGGAGGCGAATGCGATGCAAAACCGGCCACACTGCGCTCGGTCGCAGGACCGGGGCGCCCGCCGAGGATACTCCACCTCGGGATCGGTTGGAGAGAGATGCCCGGCTTCCAACCCCGGTCCCCAAAAGCGAGGGACCGGGGGCACCCTCGGAGGGGGAAGAAAAGGTCATCGAGACCGGGGCCACCCGCCCACCGTATCCCGGGGTTCCGTTTCCCGCAACGGGCAGGATCTCCTGGTTCACCGTAATGACCCGAATGCGGTTGTTTGCCGAATCGGCGAAAAACAGATTCCCGGCGCGATCGAAGGCCATCTCGA